>CAZNUT010000029.1:0-18799 GCA_964576365.1 uncultured Gammaproteobacteria bacterium | reverse complement strand
CAAAAACGGTGATCTTTGGTGGTGACTTAGCTCTTGGAGAGGTATGCCTACAAGGATGTGAAGGCAAATGCAGAAGAGACAAAGGTAATTGTCCGTTCTCAGAAATAAAGATTTTTCCGGACGAAAACAATCCTTTTACATTTTGACTTTTTAACGAACTTCACTTTGCTGTATACTATCTTCTAAATTTGCGGTGCAGGATAAGAAGCAGATTGCTTCGTCCCTGCCGACTCTGCGGATCCTTGCAATGACAAATGGCTTGAGCAATTGAGGTGCTGCTTGCCCGCCGAAGAGGCGGGAGATGCTGGGTCGCTGAGTTGCTACTTTATAAACTTTATAACTTTAAAAACTGTATAAACTAAATATATGTCTCAAACACTCAAAGGATTTCGTGACTTTCTTCCCGCAGAAAAACGCAAACGTGATTTTGTCCTGCAAAAAATCAAATCGACATTTGAACGATATGGATTTGCACCTGTTGAGACACCGACGCTCGAGTATGCTTCGCTCCTGTTGGGAAAATATGGCGCCGAAGCAGACAAACTCGTCTACACCTTCACAGACAGAGGTGAACGCGAAATAGGCCTACGCTACGATCAGACCGTCCCTACAGCCCGTCTTTTGACACAATACCAGCACGTGCTTCCGCGTTTTTTCCGTCGCTACCAGATGCAAAATGTTTTTCGTGCAGATAAGCCGCAAAAAGGAAGATATCGTGAATTTCTCCAATGTGATTGTGACATATTTGGCAGTCAGGACGCACTGGCAGATGCAGAAATCATCAGTGTTTTTTATCAGCTTTACGCAGATATCGGACTTTCTGATATACGCATTCTGGTAAATGATCGCGTGACTCTGATCTCCACATTGCAGCCTTTTGCGACCGAAACAGTATCTGTTTTTTCCATCATTCAATCGGTAGACAAACTCGACAAACAACCTGTGGAAGAAGTCTGCGATGAGTTGGCGCAAAAAGGATTGGATCGTCAAAAAGCTTCGGAAGCATTGATGCTGATTCAAAATGCCACGCCCTCTGAGGAACTTAAAAAAATTATGCAGTGCGCTATACAAAATGGTGTACCTGAAACAGCTTTAGTTTTCAAGCCAACACTCGCCCGCGGACTGGACTATTACACCGGCGTCATTTTTGAATCCGTGATTCCGGGTGTCTCTGGTGGATCACTCGGCGGAGGAGGAAGATATGACAACCTCATCGAAAGTCTTGGGGGCACATCCGTGCCGGCTGTCGGCTTTGCAGTTGGCTTCGATCGCACGCTCGCCATCGCGGATGAAAAAGGGCTGATTCCATCGTTGAACTCTACTTCGCAGATACTGGTGACTGTTTTTGATGATACTTGTGCCGAGCATTCGCTTCGTGCTGCTCAAACACTCAGAACGCAAGGCTTCAATGTCGAAATCTATCCTAAAGCAGATAGTATAGGCAAACAGCTCAAATATGCCGACATGATGGGTGTGCCCTACGCGCTGATAATCGGCCCTGACGAAATCCAGGAAGGCATGGTTTCGCTGAAAAATCTGAAAACGGGTGACAGCCAAAAGTTGCCTTTGGAGCGATGTGGTGATATAATAAAGCCATGAATCAAGCCATTGATTATTTTAATCTGTCGGTAGATATAAGTAGTAATCGACAAACACAAAACCGATCAAGACTGAGCGGTAATTTACAAGATGACCTTGAATTACTTCAAACACATTCAAATCAACAGCCGTCACTTGAGGATTTATTACGCGTTTATCAAAATCACTTTGAAGGTAGTATGGCCACCTATGTTCAAAATCCAGATACTGCAACTGCAAATACAACTGCTGCATATATAGGTCGTACTCAAGCAGAAATTCAATTTTTGAAAGAACAAATTGCAAATAACTCATCAAAATAACGAAGAATTATTGTTTTAAATATCTTAAAAATCATTGTGATATAAATCCGCACAAAAAAAGCACAAACATGCCCCTGTATATTTAACAAAAATAGAGCGAAAGCTAAATTGCCTTTGGAGCGATGTGGTGATATAATAAAGTGTTAGAAATAATTGCACCATGCCTGAAAGACTAAATAAAGATTTTGAGAAAGGTTTTGAACAAGGTTACCAAAAAGGGGCGAGGAAAGGACTTATCTATACAGATACTATTATTGAAATAAAGAAACAAGGGCTTATAGAAATGGGAATACCAAACCCTACAGATCTTGACGTGTTAAGAGAATATCAAAGAGAGCATGAACAAATTATGACAGACCATATTCAAGGAAATTCTACAAACCCGTACAAAGGTTTTGACTGTGGTCTATTGTATTGCCGTATCAACTATCTCGGAGAAAAAATTGCTAAACAGCAACAAACCAAAGATGAAGAACCGTTATTTTAACGGTAATCACTAACAATCTATTTATGAATATTAATGCAAACATAGTCGTCATTGAGGCAGCACAAGGCGCAGGTGGTGACGAATCCAAAATATGGGGTCGTGAACTCCTCCTCTCGTATGCGCGATTTGCCGAAAACCATGGCATGAAATCCCAGCTCATCGAAGAAAACGTCATCCGCATCCGCGGAGAAAATGCGTTTCATTTTTTCAAAAACGAAACCGGTGTCCATCGCGTCCAGCGAATCCCAAGCACCGAGCGAAAGGGGAGAGTACATACCTCAACCGCCGTCATCATCGTAACTCCGCAAATATCCCAGTCTGATATACGCATCAATCCCGGCGACCTCGAGTGGCAATTTTTGAGAGCTGGCGGCCATGGAGGACAGAACGTGAACAAAGTCGAGTCTGCCGTACGACTCACACATAAGCCAACAGGCATCGTCGTCACCTCAAGTCGCGAAAGATTCCAACAAGCAAACAGACAAATAGCTCTTGAACTTCTGGCTGGTAAACTCTATCAACTTGAAGAAGAAAAAAAGAAAAACATGACATTTTCATATGTTAAAGATATTGGCAATGGAGAACGGGCAGAAAAAATCCGCACCTATAATTTTCCCCAAAATAGACTCACCGATCATCGCATCAACAAAAGCTTTTTTAACCTTGAAGATATTGTAGGGCAAGGCAAGTGGGAGAAAGTCTTCGCGGCGAAATAACTTCAACACAACACCAATCCTCCTTTCAAAGTAATACCCCTCATGTTCTGTTAGTTTGTTCGGCTTCATGAAGCTTACTTTTCAATCTAGCCATCATAGATTGATAAAGACGCGATATTACACAAATCGTACAAATTCCTTATCTTACTCTCATTCTGGCACATTAGCCTATAACACATGAAAATAAACACCGTAACATTCATCATAATAGTATTTATATACGCGCTCAGCTTTTCCCCTTTATTAGCCGACGAAATACCGCATAACCTCGAGTCAAGGCGTTTAGAAAGAGAACAAAAATCCAGGAGAGACCAAGCTGAAGAATCAATTGAACATACATTTCATCAAAATGAAAATCATGAAAAAGAGAACGAGGATCCATCAAAAAAAACTGCTCCACCTGAGAACACATCGCAAACTTCACATATTGAGCCTTCCCGTATTCCTCAGTTGACACAAATACACGAAATCCAACTCCATTCAGACTCTTCACCCGATAGGCAAACAGAATCGTCAAACGAACAGATAAAAAAAGAAATGAAAAAAAACCGTGAGGAACATGAACGTGTCAAAAATGAAAGACTGAAACAAAAAGAAACAAAGTTGAATGCTGATTTTGAATCAGATCGAGTTAAAAAATCGTATGAGAGTACTGAAGAAAATAATGAAAGTACAAAAATAGATCAAATACAACCTGCAAAAATAGACATAAGAACAATTAAAACTCAAAATAACGAACATCAAATCACTCAAGAAGAACATAAAGAAATAATCAGTAACGGGGGAGTATCTGTGGGTATCCTGGACAAACCTCAATCCGCACAGATATTTCAAAAAAATAAACATTTCAAAAAACTTCAGATTCTTGAGGCGAACCATATATCTCAACAAGCAGTCATTTCCATAAATACAGGAAATAACAACCTCATAGGAAGTGGAGAAATAAAAACAGGTGATGTTAATACACAGCTCAGTTTTATAAACGATTTTAGCCGGGATACCATTTATATCAACAATATCAATCCAGAAAAAACTGAATATGTATATGTTCGCGTACCTCCTATTGTTAATTCTTATTTTGTCACAAGGGAAATATACCGCGAATTCATCAACCCGTCACCAGGACCGATCGCATATTTTCCGTATACTCCTCCTCGCGTTGCTTCATTCAACACACAAATGAGTCCACAAACCACTAGAAGTAACGATGTATTGGGAGAAAATTCAGCGTTACAACCACCTGCTCAATCAAATAAAGGGATAGGTACCATGTTGCTTGCCGGGGGACTTGGTCTCAGCCTTCCGTATATTGTTCATGGTGGCATCAAATTGTTTTCGAATTATACAAGTTCATGAAGAAAGGGGGTGATATAAAAATATGAATATAAAAAAATATATAGCGGCACTGACAATCTTTTCGATTTTAAGCTTTATGAGTCCGGTTATGGCCGCAGAAGCGGTTGTTTACAATACGGGCGACGGTCTTAATCTCAAAAATGATTATGAAAATTCAAACAGTGTATCCGTAAATAATTCGAACAAATCCGACCTAACACAGCGAGCCAATGCCGAAATTTATACAGGAGGAAATTCCTATGAGCGTAATATCGCATTTGGCGGAGGCATGTCAGGTATACAAAGCGGGAACGCATATTTTGCAGCCGACTTTTCCGCGCCTAGAAACAGCAATGCAACATCCATTGATGCGTCAGGCGGAGGCGGGTACATGTTACCTTCTACAAACCTGGTAAACACCGGAGACAATACCAGTCTTCAAAATAGACAAAGTACGTCATCTGATGTTTCTGTGACAAATGATAATCACAATTACGTTTATCAGGAGGCTGACCTTAAGGCTGTTACTGGAAATAATACTGTTTCCCGTAATATAGGAGGAGGTGGCGGAATAATGAGTGGTGATGCTAGTTTTGATGCGATATTTAGAGGTGGTGGTGGCAATCAAAATGCTACACACATCTCTTCTGAATCGCAAGGGAACAGTCATTGGATGCCCGAGGCACTCATGAGTATATTTAATACCGGAGACGGTTTAAGATATTCAAACGATTTTTCTCAAAAATCTCGTGTCGATGTGAATAACTATAGTCACAATAACACGGAACAAAAATCGTATTTCGAAGCTCGTACCGGATCAAATAGGGCTCAACGCTCTCTTGCAGATTCTTCTGTAAGGTCGGGAGAGGTATATGGTTCTACATACTTTGATGGTGGTGATAATACAAGTAACTGGACGTTACTAGACAATTCGTTTAATCATCTGATGAATATGTGGCATAACATGTATTAAAGCCTGATTGGCTTTCTTCATATCCTCCGGGCAACCGGAGGATTTTTTTAACACTTACTAATTTTTCGTGAGTGAATATTTCCCTCCGAACCAGAGGGTCGGCATGACAGCGCGTGAAACTCATTGGCAGAAAAAAATCCTTAAAATCTGTCATTGTAATCTACGTAGCCTTTGATATAATTCTATCTATGAAAGCGCAGATACATCCTAAATACTATCCAGAAGCTATTATCACCTGTTCCTGTGGTCGCAGCTTCACATCAGGCTCTACCAAAGAGTCTATCAATGTCGAAGTATGCTCCAAATGTCATCCGTTCTATACTGGTGAACAACGATTCCTCGATTCCAAAGGTGCTGTAGACAAATTCTTGAAGCGGGAAAAGGATGCCGCAGGATACAAAATCAAAGTGCAAGCCAAAAAAGACAAAAAAGATACCAAATCTAATAAGTCCACAAAATCCCTCAGAGAACTCTTGGGAGAAGTATAAAATATTTACTGTATACTATGGCGGATAAAACACTTCAAGAAGTAATCGCTTTTCAAACAGCTCGCCTTATTGCTCAAGAACCACATGCTTTTCAAGGAGTTCATCAAAACGAAACCCATGATGTTTTTATTGGCGATGAAGTAGATGGTCTTAGTATTTCTGTATGGAGCAAATTTCTACATGATCAAATTGTATACGAAATTGATTTGCACCAAAGTGGCACTACTACTTACCGTATGGATCTGATAGATGGAAAGCCAAATACTAATTGGGACGAAACAAAATTAACAGATTCACAAGCACTGCAATTCATTATTAATTATGAGAGAAAAATTACTCCCATATAAATTGAAAATCAATTCATTGCATATTGGAAATATTTCGTTTATAATACGTTAATCGTTATCACCAATACCCCAGGTATTCGAAAAGATATAAATCCCGGGATAGTTCTCGCTAAAGCGAGACAAGTGAACACCTATGGCAAACACACAAAAAACATCTATTGCATCTGCTTTTCTTGAAAACATCAAAGAAAACGGCAATTTTGCTATTATTTCTTTCGAAAAAGCTACTCATCAAACACTCGAAGGATTGCGTAAAAAACTCCGCGCTAAAGAAACGTATCTCAATGTAGTCAAAAATACATTGTTTGAAAAAGCTGTCAACAAGCTTTCAAATGAAAATAGACAATTTAATGAAGTACGCAAATCTTTTTTTCCTCTTCAAAACAGAAATATCCTCATGACTTTCAAAGGCGATTGGTCAGATGCTCTCAAAGAAGTCGCAAAATTCATGAAGGACAACGAAGCATTTTCCTTCAAATTCGGCCAGATTGATGCAACAGTATATAATCAGACTGACATGGTCAAGCTTTCTCAGCTTCCTGGACGTCAGGAACTGATGGGTAAGCTCGTCGGAGTGATGAAAAATCCGATGGCTCGTACCGCAAGAGCTTTGACATTCAATATGCAGAAATTTGTGTATATTCTTTCCGAAAAAGCGAAACAGTAGCTTAGGTTTTAGGTGATAGGTTTGAGACTATAAGTAAAGAGTTTACAGTAGACAGTTCTGTCTGCATGTCATCCTGAGCGTAAGCGAAAGATCCAGTGTTCTTTTTAGTTCTGGATGCTTCCCCTCCGAATCGGAGGGTCAGCATGACAAAAGAAAACGATACACGTTATACGTTTCATGTTACACGATCATTAGTAATTAGTAATTATTTGAAGGGGGGTGTGGATATATGGCTGACGATACAAAAACAGAAATAACACTGAGTGATAAACTCGCAAAAATCGCAAAAGAGATCGAAGGACTTACCGTCGTCGAACTCGCAGATCTTGCAAAATATTTAGAAGAAAAATTCGGCGTCTCAGCAATGCCTATGATGGCAGCAATGCCAGCAGGTGCAGCTCCAGCAGCAGATGCAGCGCCAGCAGAAGAGAAAACCACATTTGATGTAGTTTTGGCAGCTTCAGGCGACAAAAAGCTTGATGTCATCAAAGCACTTCGTGAAATCCGACAAGACCTCGGACTCATGGATGCCAAAAAACTCGTCGAATCAGCACCTCAAACACTTTTAACCGGTGCTAAGAAAGAAGATGCAGAAAACGCAAAAAAGAAACTCGAAGCAGCAGGTGCAAAAGTGGAATTGAAGTAAATACCCATGAATCGCAATCAATAAAAAGACCCTTTCATCAAGGGTCTTTTTTTTATACTAAATCTGGTATAATCAATTTTTATCGTACGTATGACAGATCAAAACAACGGATATGGTGCAGACTCGATCGTAGTTCTCGAAGGCCTAGAACCAGTACGCAAACGTCCTGGAATGTATATAGGTACCACTAGTAGAAAAGGAGTCAATCATTCACTCAACGAAATTGTTGACAATGCAATCGACGAAGCTCTCGCTGGATTTGCGAGTGAAATCCACATCAGAATAGAAGAAAATGGATATTTCACCGTTTTTGACAATGGACGGGGCATCCCCACAGACAAAGTAGCCAAATATGGCAAATCTGCGCTTGAACTGGTGATGACCATGCTGCACGCAGGAGGAAAATTCGGTGATGGTGCTTACAAAGTATCAGGAGGTCTCCATGGAGTCGGTGCTTCTGTTGTAAATGCACTTTCTTCCCATCTCATCGCCGAAATACGACGAGATGGAAAAATCTACCGTCAGGAATACAAAAGAGGAGTACCACAATCAGACGTAAAAACATTCACCGATTCCAAACTCGGCATACCTTTTGCACAGGGTACCGCAGTCTCTTTTCTGCCGGATACTGAAATTTTTAAAGAAACTATTGAGATAGATTATCCGAGCTTTCGTGAGCAGATGAAAGAAAAAGCCTACCTGATCCCCAAAGTGCTTTTTAAGATAACAAACTTCAAAATTCTGGAGAGAGTGGCTTTTTATTTTGAGGGAGGTATACAATCATTAATTCGAGATATCAATCAGGGTAAAAAAGTCCTTCATGAACCTATTTTTATAAAAGATGGTCAGGGAGATATTGAGGTAGAAACAGTCATCCAGTTTAATGACTCCCTCATCGAAAACGTACAAACATTTGTCAACGTCATTCCGACATCTGAAGGAGGTACACACCTCACGGGCTTTCGTACAGCACTCACAAAATCAATAAATACATACGCCCGCAAAATCCTCAGTGAAAAAGAGATGAGCGAACCGTTTACCGGCAATGATATCCGTGAAGGTCTTTCGGCAGTCGTGTATGTCAAAATGCCATCAAACGACCTACAATTTGAAGGTCAAACTAAAACAAAACTTGGTAATTCTGAAGTTCAAACTATTGTTCAACAGATCGTAGGAAGTTATCTCGATGTATATCTCGAAGAACATCCACGGGACGCAAAAGAAATAATCGGTAAAATCAATCTTGCTCAGCGCGCACGTCTAGCTGCAAAAGCAGCAAAAGATGCAGTACTGAGAAAAGGGGCTCTTGAAGGCTCTGCGTTACCAGGAAAACTTGCGGACTGTCAAGAAAAAGATCCTGCCAAATCAGAACTGTTTATCGTTGAAGGAGATTCAGCAGGCGGAAGTGCCAAATCTGGACGAAACCGCAAATTTCAGGCTATTTTACCCCTATTTGGTAAAATTTTGAATACTGAGCGATACAGACTTGATCGCGTCATCGCTTCAGATAAATTTAAAGACCTTATCGTCGCTGTTGGAGCGGGTATAGGCGATCAGCTTGATGCCAACAAGACAAGATACCATAAAATCATTATCATGACCGATGCAGATATCGATGGTTCTCATATCAAGACATTGTATTTGACATTTTTTTACCGCCATCTCACTCCTGTTGTGGAAAGAGGAATGGTATATGTGGCTGTTCCACCTCTTTATAAAGCATCAAAGGGGAAAGAAAAAAAATATCTATATACTGACGAAGAAAAAAATGAATTTTTCAAAACCAAAAAAGATGAAAACTGGAATATACAACGGTTTAAGGGTCTGGGAGAGATGAATGCAGAAGAACTCTGGGAAACGACCATGAATCCCGATGCACGAGTCTTAAAGCAGATAAAAGTAGATGATGTCAAGGAAGCAAATGAAACATTTGAGATGCTTATGGGTGAGGAAGTACCACCTCGCAAGCGTTTTATCACGACACACGCCCGCATGGCACAACTGGATGTTTGACATATTAAAAACTTATATAATATTGACCTAAAAAGTAAATTAAGAATTTTACGCGTATTTCATGAGCTTGTGCTTAAAAGCCAACATAAAACATATCTCAATTCATATAAGCAGCTCAGAATTCATTATTAATTAGTAATTATTACATGGATATTTCAGCACTCAAAGCAGACAGTAAGGCTCCGGAAATCGTGATCGCGTTAATCGAAATCCCTGAAGGATCGGGAATCAAATATGAACTTGATAAAGAAACAGGTCTCATGATGGCAGACCGTATCCTACACGGTGCAAGCGTCTTTCCATTTAATTATGGCTTTTTAATCGGCGTAAAAGGAAAAGATGGCGATCCTGCAGATGTCATCGTGCTTTCATCCGCACCAATGGCTCCAGGAACAGCTATCAAAGTACGTCCTGTCGGGATGCTTGAAATGACCGACGAAGAAGGACTGGACGCCAAAATCATCGCAGTTCCGGTCGAAAAAGTCGATCCATTTTATTCACATATCAATGATATTCAGGATATCGACAAAGCAACAAAAGCCAAAATAAAACATTTCTTTGATACGTATAAATTGCTCGAAAAAGGAAAATGGGTCAAGACGGGAGAATTCCTGTCAAAGGAAAGTGCTTATAAAGAAATAAAGGAAGGAATATAGTTCATAAAGTTCATAAAGTTATAAAGTTCATAAAGTAGTGAAAATAGATAAATTTGAAGATATTGTAGCTTGGCAGAAAGCTCGTCAATTAACAAAACAAATTTATACTATTTTTGAAAAAAATCGGGATTATTCATTTACTGATCAAATTAAACGCGCATCTTGTTCTATCATGAACAATGTCGCTGAAGGTTTTGAGCGTAAAAGTAATAAAGAATTTATATTGTTTCTTTTTATTGCAAAAGGCTCATCTGCAGAAGTAAGATCACTATTATATTTAGCCAGAGATTTAAATTATCTCAAAGAAAGTGAATATGAGTATTTATTATCGTTAGTTATGGAAGTAGCCAAAATGCTTTCAGGCTTTATAAAATCGTTAAATATAAAATAATTGATAAATAACAAGAAATTAACTTTACAACTTTACGAACTTTATAAACTTTAATAACTTAATGTGACAAACATCCAACTATCTCCAATCACGGAGGAAATGAAAAAAGCATATCTGGATTATGCAATGTCTGTTATCGTGGCGCGCGCACTTCCAGACGTGAAAGACGGCCTAAAGCCAGTACATCGACGAATACTCTATGCCATGTACAAAATGGGTCTTACCGCAGGAGGCAGATTTTCAAAATCAGCAAAGGTAGTTGGCGAAGTTCTGGGTAAGTATCATCCTCATGGTGATGTGCCTGTCTACGACGCTCTCGTACGTCTGGCACAAGACTTTTCGATGCGTTATCCGCTTGTCAATGGACAAGGAAACTTCGGCTCAGTAGATGGTGATCCGCCAGCAGCTATGCGTTATACCGAAGCAAAACTCACCAAGCTTTCTGAAGAAATGCTTATTGATATCGAAAAAGAGACAATTGATTTCACTGAAAATTTCGATGGCACGCTGAAAGAGCCTTTATACCTCCCGGCAAAACTGCCAAACCTCCTTCTCATGGGCGCTGAAGGTATCGCGGTTGGTATGGCCACCAAAATCCCGCCCCACAATCTAGGAGAGGTGATCGATGCGATCACGCTCATGATTGACCAGACTCAGCCACCTATTGATGAAAAGAAAAAAAATGGCGAGATAGATCAAAAAGCAGATCCAAAATCACTCGCATTTGACACTCCGATAGAAGAAGTGATGCAGTGCATTAAAGGGCCTGATTTCCCCACAGCAGGTATCATATACGGAGAAAAAGATATCCGCCAGGCCTACCTTACTGGCAGGGGAAAAATACTTATCAGAGGACTTGTTGAGGAAGAAGAAACCCAAAGCGGAAAAGCCTCCATTATCATCAAAGAATTGCCATATCAGGTAAATAAGGCAAATTTGGTGCAAAAAATTGCACATCTTGTAACAGACAAAAAAATACAGGGAATTAGTGACTTGCGAGATGAGTCTGATCGCGATGGCATACGAGTGGTAATCGAATTAAAACGGGACGCGACCTATAAAAAAGTGTTAAATAATCTCTATAAACATACTGAACTCCAGACCACCTTTCCTGCAAACATGGTAGCTCTTGTTGATGGAGTGCCACAGACACTTTCCCTCAAAACTATTCTCGAACATTATATTCGCCATCGAGCTGATATTGTCATTCGTCGTTCTGAGTATGAGCTTGCACAGGCCAAACACCGCGCACACATACTCGAAGGATATCTCATCGCACTCGATCACATCGATGAAGTCATTGAAATCATCAAAAAATCAAAAGATGAGCCTACTGCAAAAGTAAACCTCATGAAAAAATTCGGTCTTTCCGAAATCCAGTCTCAGTCAATTCTCGATATGCAATTAAAAAGACTGACCGGGCTCGAAAGATCAAAAATCGAAGAAGAATTAAAAAAATTACGAGAAATCATTGCGTATCTTGAAGCATTGCTGAAAGATATTACAAAAATTCTTGGCGTCGTCAAAAAAGAACTCGTAGAATTGAGGCAAAAGTATGCGGATGAACGAAAAACCAAAGTCGTCAAGTCAAAACCAGGAGAAATTACTGATGAAATGCTTATCGCCAATAAAGAAGTCATTGTCGTACTCACCAAAGAAGGATATGTCAAACAAGTGCCCCGCGAGACATTTAAAGTCCAAAAAAGAGGCGGCAAAGGCGTATCTGGCATGACCACTAAAGATACAGATGATATTTTCTTCATCACAACCGCCATGCTTCATGACCATATGCTCTTTTTCAGCAACATGGGCAGAGTGTTCAAAACACGCGTCTGGGATATCCCCCAGGGCTCACGCACTTCAAAAGGTAAGGCGATCGTCAATCTGCTATCGCTCAGACCCAATGAAAATGTCACCTCAGTTTTGTCGTATAACGATGAGGAAGTGACTCAAAAAGATTCCTCTTTTATACTCATGGTGACAAAACACGGACTAGTTAAAAAAACAAGCTTTACTCAATATGCAAACATCCGCAGCAATGGCCTCATCGCAATAAATCTCACAAAAGGGGATGAATTATTGGAATCAACTCTCACAACCGGCAATCTGAATGCCATGATCATCAGTCGCGAAGGCAAAGCCATCCTGTTTAAAGAACAGGAAGTGCGGGAAACAGGTAGATCATCACAGGGAGTTCGGGGAATTGAATTAAGTGATGGTGACGAAGTAGTCGCTGCTGATGTATTTGGCACTACAGATCTTAACAAAGATCTTCTTGTCATCGGAGAAAAAGGGATTGGCAAACGAGTAAATCTCTCACTTTTCAGAGGTCAGCACAGAGGAGGCAAGGGTATCAAAATAGCTCCAGCTGGAGAAAAAATGGGCAAAATTGCTTTTGTTGAAATGATTTATGAGGGAGTGAATACTGTCATTATCACAAGTCAGAATGGCCAAGTGGTAAAAACAGCACTATCATCCATCCCTTCATATTCACGATCGGCTAAAGGTGTTATTCTTATGCGCTTTTCTGACAAAGATGACAAAGTCGTCAGTGCCACTTTTATCGAATGATCATTCCTTGTAAAGAAATTGCTCAGAATCTCAAACACTTTCTGAAGCAACAAGTAATTGAGTTAAAAAAAAAGGGCCTCACACCTCATCTTCAGGTTTTTTTGGTTGGCGACAACCCTGAACAACTCTCGTTTATACGCATCAAAAAAAGAATTGCTGAGGAATTGAACATCAATTATCAAGCCTCTCATTTTTCATCTTCTATCAATCCTGATATATTTTTTCAACATATACAAACCGCAGCTGAAGACCCACATGTTTCAGGTATCATTGTGCAACTACCACTACCACCTTCTATCAGCTCAGAGCGACTTTACAAACACATTCCACCTCAAAAAGATATAGAAGGGCATATAGAAAAATCTATACATAACTTTCCCCTCAGTCTTGCTGTGCTGGCAACGATAAAATATCTTGCCACAGGAAATACAGATACCAATATATCTATTCCTCATGATAACTCTCTCCTGCAAACATTTTGCTCAGGAAAAAAAATTATTGTAGCAGGTCGTGGAGCAACTGGAGGTAAACCAATTTCAAAACTACTTGCAGAACTTCAAATCAAACACGAAGTTGTACATTCGCAAACGCCGGACATATCATCAATTCTTCGTCAAGCCGATATCATCATAACTGCTACCGGAAAAAAAATCATCAATCCTTTTAATATCAAACAGGGTGTTGTGCTACTCAATGTAGGACTCCGACACGAAAATAACGAACTAAAAGGTGATTATGATGAACACGAAATTCAAAATATCGCTTCATGGTATACCCAAACTCCTGGGGGTATCGGACCTCTGGATGTATTGTATTTGTACAAAAATCTTGTCCAGGCAACTTCACAACTCCAACCAAAAAAATAAAACATTAATTATCTGGAGCAATAGATTAGATGTAAACAAATAAACAGGCAACATACCAATAAACATGCCTGATTTTCTACGCCCAACACTCACTGATTCTGAATTCTGGTTGCCGATTGGACTTATTTTCTCCTTACATCTCAAACTATTGTCCTTCCTGCTATACTCAAGATATGAAGCAGTTTGTAACATATTTTATTGCAATTCTCTTTTTTGGACATATTATCGCTCTTTTGTCGCCGATCAAAGCAGCTACCTACCAAGCCATGTCATATAACTTTAGATGGGTGAAGCCTACCAATATTTCGCTTCTCAAAAGTTGTCTGGCCGCAAAAAATATTGATTTTGCAGCTTTTCAAGAATTGGGATTTTTAAATGGGGCAAGCCTTGCGACTTTTCAGGCGGAAATGGAAGCTATAGGGTATAAACATGTCAACACAACTTACGCAAATAATCGCAGCAACAATCTTTTTTTGATATACAAAAATACCTACCAACTGGTGAGCGGCCCTCAAGAAACGATAATAGGTGGAGGATCAAATATAGGCGACAACACACGAAAAATAGTCACTATAAAAGTCAAAGATCCAGCAACCCAACAGGAAATACAATTGTTTAATCACCACCCTGTAACAGGAAGTAAAGAACCTTCTTGTGATCAAGCAAAAGTTTCATACCAATATGTGAAAAGCGTGAATGCACCTTACAGTATTTTGATGGGTGATTTTAATCTTGAGTTAAATAATTCAGTAGATGCCAATAAACAAACCACTTGTAACGCGTTAACAAGCAGTCTTTTTTCAATATCTTGTAGACCCGGTATCACCTCACAACGGACTCAACAAGAATGTGGCGGAAAAACTTCTTCAAATCTCTCGAATATCGATTTCATCATGACTCCTTTATCGAGCAAATTATTGATTACTGATTCATATTTTGACAGATGCGGATTTGTGATTGGCGCCAATCAGAGCAACCCGCAAAACTTTGACTCAGATCATGTCCCTCTTTTTGCCACTCTCACTGATATCTCTGTACCTACTCCCACCCCTACATCAAATATACCGACAGCGACGCCAACAATCACCCCTACACCCCCAAACACTCCAACTCCCACACCTACACCCGGACCACGTATGGCTGAGTGTAATGCATGCGGTTATTGTCTCGATAGAACACCACCTGATGGAGTAGAGAATTGTATGAAGTGTCTCTATCCGGGCCTCAGCCTTGAAGATACGTTGCGTATTGATCTTGACACTGGACGAGCACCACAGTCAAAAAAAGGGGCATATTATACACAGTTAGGATGTGTTGATGTAGGGGTAACCTCTTTTTCGGACCCGCAGTCAGCGGGAATTTTTCTCAATTTTCTACTGACCAAACTCTTTTTTCCGATTGCGGGGGTTCTTGCCCTTCTTGCACTTATTTATGGTGCATTTCTTCTGGTCACTTCTCAGGATAATCCCGAACAGATTGCACGAGGAAGAGGCTGGATCATAGGGGCAATTGTAGGAGTGGTATTTATATCGGGAGCAGTTCTTCTCATACAGACTATTGGCGGAGATATTCTTAAAATACCGGGGATAAACTAAACAAACTTACACCAGATGCCAAACCGCATGTAAATCTTTTTTCATAAATGTCGACTGCCGCTTGGCATACTGCACTTCACGGGTAGTCCATCTGTCAATCAACTCTTCACGCGTGATTTGACCATCAAGTAACTCTTCTATCTCTTTGCACCCGATTGTGCTATATCCTGGCATTCGAGTATCCGGATAAATTTTTTTCAGTGACTGATATTCATCAATCGCGCCTTGATCAAGCCGAAGCAGCACTCTTTTTCTGATAACTTCCAGCAAATCAGCAATATTACTATGTTTATATGCACTCCAGAAGATGTCAACGCCTTTTAAAAAAGCAGAATACGGTACTGATTTGCGACCTGACTCATTTTCAGGTGGACATTCAATCCGGGAAGCTATCTCTATTTTGCGCACCAGACGGCGTGGATTTACCCGGTCACTTTCATTCATCTGTTCCAGCCACAATGGATGATGCATCGCAAGAATACGCTGAAGTTCGTTGACGGATTTATCTTCAAGTTCCTGACGCATAGCAGGGTCTGGCGGTACATGATACGTATCAATATCATACAAAAACGCACTTAGATAAAAGTATGTTCCTCCTACAAGTATTGGCGTTTTATCTCTACGCCAAATATGTGCGGTGACATATTGTGCAAGTTGTCGAAAATCATGAGCTGTGCAGGACTGATTTATTCTGGCTGCATCGTAGAGCCATACAGGCATACTACTTTGTTTTTTTGATTGATAGTATCCTACCGAAAATCCATCGAGAATCTCTACATGATGAAATGCAGCGTCTTTTTCAATATCCTTCCCGCTTATAATATCAAGCCCACAGTATATTTGCCGAGAGTCGCAATTTATGATCTCTCCATTGACTTTTTGAGCCAATTGACGGGCTTTTTCTGTTTTTCCCGTTGCAGTCTGACCAGTGATGACATAAAGCTTCATATGTCGTATTCAAATGACAAGTAACCAATGTAATAATAGTGTTTGTTAGTTACTAGTTACAAGCATGCGCTGAATAAATAAAAAATTTACTACCATACACACTGCGTGCCTTTTATTCTACAAAGTACAATGCACCGACAAACAGATAGCTTACATACTATGCTGCTTTATAACCTTGATAAACTTACGAGCCACTGTCATAATGATTATATGACTGACACAAACCATACGCCACTTGATGTAAATTCATTAGGCGCAAACAAAAACAATACACCACACTATGTATCGTTAGAAAAAGGGACTTGGATGCATATTCAGTGGGATCTGTACTCAGTCATTCTGTTTGTGACCGGCATCATCTTCATCGTTTCGCTTCTCGTGTGGGCATACATGCAGCTTGCGTAATTTTTTACTTTTTATTAAACAGTTTGAGAAAAGCCTCTTTGGGGATTTCTACCTTACCGATCATTTTCATCCGTTTTTTTCCTTCTTTTTGCTTTTCAAGCAGTTTGCGCTTACGTCCCACATCACCAGAACCAAGTACTTTTCCAGCCTTCATAAGGACATCTTTACGAAACGGTGAAAGTCTTTCTGAAGCGATGATACGACCTTTATATTGAGCCTGAATTTTCACTTCATATTGCTGACGCGGAATAAGTTCTCGTAATTTTTTTGTCAATTCCTGAGCTTTTTCCTGTGCCCGCTCCTGCACCACAATCTCCGAAAACTCCGCTACTTCTTCTCCATTTAAAAGCAACATAAGTTTGTCTGCCTCCACTGGCTCATAGCGTATCAATTCCCAGTCAAAAGATGCATATCCCGATGTTGCAGACTTGAGCATATCAAAAAAGTCTGAAATCATCTCGGCAAGCGGCATCTCATACTCGAGAGACACCTGATTTTTATTATCCATTGTTTTAAACGTAGCGCGATGTTTCTCACATAGTTGCATGATGTCTCCCACATACTGTTGAGGAGTAATGATGAGCATCCGCACAATTGGCTCAGCAAACATCTCGCCATGACGTTCATAATCCACCTGTGGAGGAGTAAGAACCAAATTTAGATTGTATTCACGCTCAAGTCGTTCACGCACCACATCAGCATGCAAAAGTCCCAAAAATCCGACACGAAATCCTGCCCCCAACGCCTGACTGTAAATAGATGTAAATTCAAGCGCAGAATCATTCAAGTACATCTGCTCAAGCGATTTTTTAACATTTTCATATTCTGCAGGATCGGTAGGGAAGAGAGAAGCATATACCATAGGGTGCACTTTTTTGTACCCCGCAAGTGGTTGTTGGGATGCGTTTGATTGTGAAATAGTATCTCCAACACGGACAGAATGAATATCCTTCAAATTGGTGACTATGTATCCGATCTCACCGGCTTTGAGTATTTGGGCAGGGATCAGGTCTGGTGTAAACAATCCAATCTCGGGAGTTTCAAAAAATGTCTGCCCGATAACGAGCTTAAGTTTTTCACCCTTTCGCACTGCGCCGGAAAACACACGGACAAACGCGATAACTCCTTTGTGTGAATCGTAATATGAGTCAAAAATAAGTGAGGTAAACGATTGCATTCCAATTTCATCTGAAGCTTCCTGATGAGGTGGGGGAGGAATATAACGAATGATCCGATCAAGTACTTGGTCGACATTCAAACCAGTTTTTGCTGAGACTTCAATAATCTCTTCCGGTTTAACGCCTAGAAAATCCACCAGTTCCTGCCGGGTTTTTTCTACCTGAGCATTTGGTAGATCAATCTTGTTGATGACAGGAATGATAACTAGATTTTTCTCAAGAGCTTTATAGGTGTTTGCGATAGTCTGAGCCTGTATACCCTGCGTGCAGTCCACCAACAAAACGGCTCCTTCCACACAGGCAAGTGTGCGATCAACCTCATACGAAAAATCTACATGCCCCGGTGTATCAATGAGGTTCAAAATGTATGATTCAACTGCAGAACTGCTACCATTTAGAGCGGCTGAATATGCCATTCTTACTGGTGCCAGCTTAATCGTGATTCCACGTTCACGCGAGATAGGATTGCGGTCGAGCATCTGTTCATCATGACGACGCGGATCTATAGTGCCCGTCATCTCCATGAGACGATCTGCCAGTGTAGATTTACCATGATCGATATGGGCAATGATGGCGAAATTACGGATAGAAGGCTGCGAATTCATATCCGTATATT
>CAZNUT010000028.1:0-19198 GCA_964576365.1 uncultured Gammaproteobacteria bacterium | reverse complement strand
GGGCTTAACGGATAAAAGCTACTTCGGGGATAACAGGCTAGTCTCCCCCGAGAGTTCACATCGACGGGGAGGTTCGGCACCTCGATGTCGGCTCATCGCATCCTGGGGCTGAAGTCGGTCCCAAGGGTTGGGCTGTTCGCCCATTAAAGCGGTACGCGAGCTGGGTTCAGAACGTCGTGAGACAGTTCGGACTCTATCCAGTGCAGGCGTTTGGATTCTTGAAGAGGTTCTTCCTCAGTACGAGAGGACCAGGAAGAAGGAATCCCTGGTGTACCGGTTGTCCTAAAAGGGCATCGCCGGGTAGCTAAATTCCTATGGGATAAACACTGAAAGCATCTCAAGTGTGAAGCCCACTCTAAGATAAGGAATCCGTTGTCGTAAGACAGACAGTCCGCCGGAAGACGACCGGTTATATAGGCGCTCGATGTAAGTGGAGCAATCCATTTAGTCTAGGCGTACTAACGGACGATCTCTCATCTCTTTTGTAAGTCAATACTAACCCCGCCCACAAGGCGGGGTTTTTTATGGAAAAAATATACAGTTGGAAGGGTGGTGAAGCGCTTATTTCAAAAAAAATGATTTATGATTTTCTTTATTCACATTTTGCAATTTGGCAGTCAGGCTAAACTCCTACATTATAAACTTGAGAAATACGACGTACTTGATAAACTAAAGCTATGGCTGTTGAAATACATATTGATTTGCCCGAAGATCACCATATTCGGAATTTACTTATTAGAAGAATTACGCTTTTTCTGGCTCTCACAATTTTTCTCACTCCTAGCGCCCTTTATTACTACTATCGCTCGCCAAAAGCGAAAATATTGACCCAAGACAGGGAATATGTGCAGGATATCAACATGCTTTCTCGCAGAAAAAATATTCAAATTATACTCACACCTCCACCAGAGCAACCCCGTGGCCCATTTTCTCAGGAAGAAAGTAATATATTTAAGCAACTACTTATGAACTTTCTCCATTTCTTCGACGCCTACCTAAAATAATTTATATTATAAGATAATACCTTGTATATATTTATTACTTATAGTATAATTCACCAAGTTATTTCTTCTTATGAAATATTATTTGGTGAACATGTATGTTTATGCTTTTGCAACAATTTTGTTTGTTTGCATGGCACCTATAGTATCAGCTGCTTCAACACCTCAGTTTTTTCATTGTCTAAATCCACAAGGACCTGTAATAGCTACATACTCTAGTGGTATCCATGGTGTTGCCGGAGATTCTACCTCATATTCTGGATCGGACGTGGTATATCACCTAAGTGGAGATGATTATGTCCAATGTCTATGTAGCACATCTGGAGAGGGTATTCAAACTAACTGGTGGAAAATAGCCGATATAAATGACCCAGATGTCAATTATTTTACTCAAGTTGGTTGGGTTTCTATACCTGATGGATCTGCGTGGGGTCTTGCACATGGACAATATTTAGCTTACAATAAAAATTATAGTTGTATAGGAGGTGCGGGTGGAGGGAGCACTAATACCTCTACAACTACAAGTACATCCGCTTCAAGTCAGTCATCTTCAGCATCTTCTTCCGTTTCTCTAACTGCTTTGGCAGGTACAGGAACGCTGGAAATTATCTTCGGTTGTCTGATTGCCGGATATTTATTCCTTCTTACCGGACTAGCTGTGACAAAAAGAAGGATATAACATGTATGAAAAAAATTGGATATGCTCTCATGATTATTGGATCTTTTTTGACCTGTTATGGGTCTCTATTGATCTATCAGAGATATAGCTCAACGACGTTATCATTTATGAGTTATGAAGCTACCAAAATAAGACATGGAGTCAAGGCTGAACAACCTATCAAAATAGTTATTAAACGCATTCATCTTAATGCACCGATCAAGTCTGTACAAATGTATAACAATAAATGGCCAACGCTGACTAATTCAGTTGCCTACCTTTTACATTCCCCCTTGCCAGGAAGCAAAGGGAATAGTATCCTGTATGGTCACAACTGGGCATCACTTTTAGCCAGACTTAATGAAGTGCAACCAGGTGATGAAATTGCACTTTATTTTTCCAACAATCATATGAAAAAATTTACAGTTCAGGCGAAAGCAATTGTAAACCCTGACCAGGCAGATATACTGTCGCCCACTCAGGACCACCGCATAACACTATATACGTGCACCGGCTTTTTAGATTCAAAAAGACTTGTCGTAACAGCTTTATTAAATCAATCTATTTCTTCGTTATGATTCACATTTCTATCATCATTCCAGTATTAAATGAAGCTGATAATATACATAAGCTAGTGCGCAGAATCGCAAAAAGCCTTGATAAACAATACGTGTATGAACTCATTTTTATTGATGATCATTCTCAAGATGACACAAAGAATATACTTACTCGACTAAAAAAAGCATATCCGATCAAATACTATCTCAAACAAGGATTGCCAGGAAAAGCTCAATCACTTCTAGAGGGATTTAAACATGCGCAGTATGGCTACGTTGCCATGATAGATTCAGACCTACAATACCCTCCTGAGGATATTCCACGAATGGTCAATGTCATAGAAGAAGGAGCAGACGTGGTAGTGGCACAACGCACCGATCTGCGTGCAAATAGAGTAAGAAAAATTATTAGCAAAGCATTTAATACAATTTTTTGTCATTGGCTGCATGGGTTTACATTTGATGTCCAGTCTGGTCTCAAGGTGTTTAGAAAGGAGATTATTGATCGTGTTTCTCTCAATCCTTCACCCTGGTCTTTTGATTTAGAATTTCTTCTTGCAGCACGAGCGGCTGGATATAAAATCACAAGTGTGCCTATCAAATTTGGTGAGCGCATGTATGGAAACTCAAAAGTGCATCTCGTGAGAGCATCAATACAGATAGGATTGTCAGCACTCCGTTTAAAATTAGCAAACGAGCCAATCATACCTTTTCATGGAGAAAAAGAAAAAGCTATTGGTCAGGGATTTCACTATAAACGAACAGAGTTTGTGCATTTTTCTAACTTGCATGTTTCAGAAAGTGCTGTAAGGACACTCTTAAGTCATCAGCAACTAATGCTTTTTTCCTTTCTTTTTATACTGATTGCTGGTCTTCTTATCAATACATACGCCACGCTTATTTCGTTTATTGCCATTATTACTATTCTTTATTTCAGCGATTTAGTTTTTAATTTTATACTTATTTACCGCAGTTTTATCAAATTGCCTGAAATAAAAGTAACACAGGCTCAAATAAATGAGATCAAAGATTGGCCAATCTACACCATTTTTTGTCCGCTATACAAAGAATGGGAGGTGGTTTCTCAATTTGTAAGAGCAATAGAAACAATAGATTACCCCAAAGATCGACTCCAAGTTCAGTTGTTACTAGAGGAAGATGATGTAGACACCATTAACCATGTCAGAGCAATGAATATACCTTCATATTTTGAAATCGTGGTAGTACCCGATACGTTGCCAAAAACCAAACCAAAAGCGTGTAATTATGGTCTTCGCTATGCAAGAGGTTCATTTGCAGTTATTTATGATGCTGAAGATATGCCGGACCCATTGCAGTTAAAAAAAGCTGTTGTTGCCTTCCAACGTATGGGATCACATATTGCTTGTATTCAAGCTAAATTAAATTATTACAACACTGACCAAAATTTGCTGACTCGCCTCTTTACCGCTGAATATTCTTTGTGGTTTGATCTCATTCTTACTGGACTCCAATCACTCAACGCACCTATACCTCTTGGAGGCACTTCCAATCACTTTCGCGTTGCACAACTTCGAGAAGTGAAAGGTTGGGATTCTTTTAATGTTACAGAGGATTGTGATTTAGGGATACGACTTGTAAAAAAAGGTTACCAAACAGCAATAATGGATTCTGTCACGCTTGAGGAAGCAAATAGTCATGCATTTAACTGGCTCAATCAGCGATCCAGATGGATTAAAGGATATATCCAAACATATTTAGTACATATGAGAGAACCAGAAAAAATGCTGGATAAAAATTTTAAAGGCCATTTTTTGACGTTTCAACTCGTTGTGGGGTGCAAAATTTTATCTCTGTTTATCAATCCTTTGATGTGGATCACAACACTTTCATACTTTTTGTTGCGCGCAACAATCGGGCCAACCATAGAGCAATTTTTCCCAGGTCCTATTTTTTACATGGGGGTATTTTCACTTGTGGTAGGGAACTTCTTGTATTTGTATTATTACATGATTGGATGTGCAAAACGAAAACAATTTTCTCTTGTTAAGTATGTATTTTTGGTGCCAGTATATTGGTTGGCTATGAGTATAGCTGCTTGGAAAGGACTAATTCAACTTATTGGAAATCCTCACTATTGGCCAAAAACCAAACATGGTTTGCATATTGGAAAATACGAACCCGTGACCGCCTAACTGAACAAATCAACAATTTGACAGTTCAAATTGATAAATTACCTTAAACTATATTTAGCTTTATAAAGTGTTCAAAATGATCATTTAACTTTAAAAAATCTTTTCTAGGCTTAATTTTTTTACAATTTTTCTTATTAAACATTGTTAATAAAATTGAATTTATTACTTCTTTCTTACCCCTTTTTTACTCAGGATACTTCATACTGAAAGAGGCTAGGTGATATATTTTATACTTGATCCTATAGCATTTTTTTGATATAATTAAGCCTTTGTGGTAACCCGATTTATTAAATGCCGGCTTCTGACAGGAGAGAGTTTGTTGTTGTATTCGATTATCTTTTCGAATGGGCTCAACTTCATCTATAATGCCTACCTGGGACGAAACCTTACTATAGAAGAATTTGCAATTATCTCCCTGGTGAATACTTTGCTTTACCTATTAAATATGCCTCTTGGAGCATTTTCAGGCTCAATAAATCATCAAATCGCGTACTTAATGGCACGCTATGGTAGTGATACTGCTCATACATTTACAAGAAGAATTCAACAGAAAATAAAACTTATAGTAATTTTATCTAGTATCAGTTGGCTGGTTTTAGTTCCTCTTATGAGCTGGTATTTTCATATTGAAACCTACCTGCCATTTTTGAGCTTCACACCTGTAGTACTAATTGGTTTGTATGGTGCTTTGGCAAGGGGATTTACTATTGGTAAATTTTTATTTGCCTGGACAGGTGCTATGTATATAACTGAAGCGGTAGCAAAATGTGTGTTTGCATTTGTGTTCACTACCAGTGGTTACGAAGAATATGCATATCTTTCGATACCTCTATCGGTTTGTTTAGGATCTTTAGTAGGTATTTATGGGATGTTCAATAATATCCAGATACAACATACAATCGAACACAATATACATTTTAATAAAAAGTTTTTTGCAGCATCTCTTATTAATAATGTTGCTACAAATGCCTTTTTAACATTTGATGTTCTTCTGGTGACCCATTATCTCGGTCTCAGAGATGCAGGAATATATGGACTTTTAGCACTTGTGGGGAAAATGATCTTCTTTTTTGGCACTATGCTTCATATTTTTGTGTATTCTTTTGTGAGTCGTGATGAAGGGAAGGGTATAAATCCAAATCGAAATTTTTATTTTATATTAAGCGGTACCATTGCACTCTGCTTGATAGTATATTTAGGTATAGGTCCATTTGGTTCTTTTTTTCTTACGCTCCTTTTTCACAATAAAGCTGCTCAAATTATTCATTTCACAACAATCTATGGTGCAGCCATGGTTTTCTTTACGATAGCAAATACACTAGCCGTTTTTCATTTAGCTCGAAAACACTATTCATTTACTTTTCTTTCGCTTATTGGCACCGCTTCAATATTACTCGGCATTGTGTTATTCCACAATTCAATTGAACAAGTAGTGTGGAGCATCCTCACTCTCAGCATAGCGTATCTTCTTGTATGTATTCTCTTCCATCTTCTATTGCGGAATGGAGGATTTTTAGTTGCAAACTTTCTTGACTTTGTTTCACTTGTCCGACCTCTACCTATTCCTGAAAAAAAGAGGAATGCGCTGCGGATTTTGGTACTCAACTGGCGTGACACCAAGCATACATTTGCAGGAGGCGCAGAAATTTATATACATGAATGTGCAAAGAGATGGGTAAAAGCTGGGCATTCTGTCACACTTTTTTGTGGCAACGATGGAAAAAACCTACGCAGCGAGAGCATAGATGGAATTCAGATTGTGAGAAGAGGTGGTTTTTATATGGTTTATTTCTGGGCATTTTTATATTATGCGCTCAGGTTTAAAGGAAAATACGATATTATTTTGGATTGTGAAAATGGTATTCCCTTTTTTACACCTGCATATGCAAAAGAAAAAATATTCTTATTGATACATCATGTACACCAAGATGTATTTCGAAAAACACTTTGGTGGCCGTTTGCCTGGCTAGCATCAACACTTGAATTAAAAGTACTGCCGTCTCTGTATCGAACAATTCCGTTTATTACCGTTTCTCCATCGACTAAAGATGATATTCGAAAACATACATTAACAGAGGTTGATCCGCATATCGTATATGGTGGTGTAGACACATCCACCTATCTCCCTGGCACAAAAGATAAATCACCTACTGTAGCTTATATAGGTCGACTAAAAGGTTATAAAAGTGTACATATTCTTATCCATGCATTTGCCGAAGTACTCAAATCAGTACCCGATGCAAAATTGATAATCGCAGGAGATGGTGAAGAGAAAAATAAACTTGAAAAAATAGCTGAAAAAATCAGAATAACACCTGCGGTGACCTTCACCGGCCGCCTAAACGAAGAAGAAAAAATTGCTTTGTATCAATCAGCTTGGGTGTGTGTCCAACCATCATTTTTTGAAGGTTGGGGAATTACAGCTATTGAAGCAAACGCATGTGGCACTCCAGTAATAGCATCGAGAGTAGAAGGCCTTAAGGATTCAGTTCAGGATAAAAAAACAGGATTGCTGGTACCTTATGGCGACATTAAAGCTTTTAGCGTAGCCATTACCCAACTACTTATTGACACTGAATTGCGAGAAAAACTTTCTAAACAAGCAATAAAATGGGCTAAACAATTTGATTGGGATACCAGTGCAGAGAAAGCGTTAAAAATTATGAAAGGTGAACTATGAAAAAGAAAAAAATTGCTGTCATTGATATGGATGATTTAAGAAGTACCTTTTGGGGCGCTGGTCAAGCTCGAGCTACTCGGGAAGCATTTAAACGTCTTGCTGATAAATACGAAATAACGATATATACCGCCAAATATCCCGGATGGAAAGATTACAGTGAGGATGGTCTTACCTATATACATGTTGGAATTGATCATCCAAGTTCCCGTCTCACTAATGCGTTATTTATACTCACGATTCCGTGGCTGGTAACAAAGATAAAGGCAGATGTAATCTTCGAAAATTTTAACGCGCCTATATCTGCGAGCGCGTCACCATTATTCACTCGTACTCCCGTCGTCGGCATTCCGACTATGTTTAACGCCATCGAGTTTACAAAAAAATATCATCTTCCTTTTCATTGGTTTGAATGGCTTTTCTTGCAGGCGTATTCATATATGGTTGCATACTCAGATATAGATAGTAAGAAGATGAAAATGATAAATAATCGTCTTCACTACAGGATTATTCCTCAAGGGGTGGGAGAAGAATTTTTTAAAATTCCACACCTCAAATCAAAACACATCCTCTTTTTAGGGCGATTTGATGTCTGGCAAAAGGGGATAGATTTACTCATCGAATCGTATGCAAAAATCTCAAATCAAATTGACTACCCTCTAGTCATCGCAGGAAAAGGCCCCGATGAAGAAAAAATAAAAAAATTAATTACTCAGCACCACCTTGAGGGAAAAGTCCTCGTACAAGGGCCTGCGTATGGCGTACAAAAAGAAAAATTAATATCAGAAGCTATATGTGTTGCATTTCCTTCACGCCATGATGAACTGTCATTATGGGCGCTGGAGGCTCTTGGTTCAGGAATGCCCATTGTTGCATTTGATCTTCCCGAGGGAAGGTGGATGACAGAGGATGCAGTTTTGAAGTCTGATTGCTTTGATACACATGCATACGCTCAAAATTTACTTGATGTGTGCAAACCAAAAAAGAATGTAACAATGCGCAAAGCAGCTCGACAACTCGCATCTTCATACACATGGGAACATGTTTCCACTTTGTATGACCGTTATATAACTGACATTATTACAAAACGCATATGAGTATAAAAAAAACTGTTCTGTCTTACATAGCCTCAGGTCAACACATTGTCGATGAAGCATCTCTTTGTATACTTGAAGAGAATAAAGCTATACCTTTTCCCATAAAGCGGGTATACTATATTTTTCAGACTGATCCAGGTGCAATTCGAGGAAAACACGCTCATAAAAAAACCCAGCAAATGCTATTTTGCATTCAGGGAAGTATCACAGTAATTTTGGATAATGGTTTTCAACGGGAAGAAGTTCGTTTAGATAAACCAAATGAAGGAATTTTTCTTGATGTTCTCATGTGGCATGAAATGAAAGATTTCACTCCAGATACAATCCTCCTGGTATTTGCTTCAGATTATTACAAGGAAAGTGACTATATTCGCTCATATAATGAATTTATCAATTATATTAAAAGCTATGATTCTCATGAATGATTTTAAAAAAGAATATCTCGATATCAAATCACCAGTTGATAAAGCAATTCAAGATGTGTGTAGTGGTGGGTGGTATATTCTTGGTCAAGCTACAAAACAGTTTGAAAAAGAATTTGCAACATACTCAGGTTCAACATATTGTGTAGGTGTAGCAAACGGACTAGAGGCTATCCAAATAGCACTTATGGCTCAGGATATCGGACCGGGTGATGAAGTCATCACTGTTTCCAACTCAGCAGTAGCTACTTCGCTTGCGATAACAAATGTTGGCGCAACTGCGGTTTTTGTGGACGTAGACGAATACTACCATATGGATCCGGAACTATTAAAAAAGGCAATAACTTCACGCACAAAAGCTATTTTGCCGGTCCATTTGTTTGGACAAATGGTGGACATGGACTCAATTATGGCAATTGCCAACGAACATTCAATTCCTGTGATAGAAGATGCGTGTCAGGCTCATGGAGCATCATACAAACATAAAAAAGCGGGTAGTTATGGTATTGCTGGATGCTTCAGCTTTTATCCTACAAAAAATTTGGGAGGTTATGGAGATGGTGGCGCCCTTATAACTGATGACGAACAACTTTATAAAAAATATCTCATGCTGCGCAACTACGGCCAGGAAAATCGTTATCATCACCAAATCAAAGGTATAAATAGCAGGTTGGATGAAATTCAGTCTGCTATTTTGTCCGTAAAACTCAAAAAACTAGATGAATTTATCAGCGCTCGTCGTCGAATTGCCAAACTGTATCATGAACAACTAAAAAACGTACAACATATTAAGTTACCACAAGAAAGAAAAAATGGAGAACATGCATACCATCTTTTTGTGATTGAAGTGGATCGTCGCGATGAGTTAAGAGATTATTTAAAAGCAAACAATGTCGAATGTCTTGTACACTATCCTATTCCTATTCATAAACAAGAATGTTGCAAAGAGTACAATGCTGTTTCCCTTCCAAAAACTGAGTTGCTTGCAAACCGGATACTGTCTATTCCTATTCATCCATACCTTACAGAAGATGAAGTAAAAACAGTATGTCATCATATTATCCATTTTTATAAATCGTGATATCTATGAAGCCCACCGCAACACTGGCAATATGTGCCTTAAATGAAGGTCCGAATATTTCTCATTTATTACAATCTATACTCGGTCAGGATATTTCACTTTTTACTCTTGAACAAATTCTCATCATCTCTGATGGATCAACCGATGACACGGTAGAGAAAATAAAAAAATTTAACGATCCACGCATTATTTTGAAAGATTACTCTGAAAGAAAAGGAAAATCATTTAGGCTCAATGAAATTTATGGAGGAGTTAAATCAGATTTTGTTATTCAGCCCGATGCAGATGTCATATTGGGCGATAAAAAAGCTCTTGACCATTTGATTGAGCCAATGATAAAAAATACAAAAATTGGTATGACAGGTGGCAATCCTCATCCTATGAAACCTGAAACATATATAGAAAAAGCCATATATGTCACAGCTGAAGCATATGTTTACATTCGCGAGTCAATCAGAGGAGGAAATAACATATACACAGCGACAGGAAGACTCATCGCACTTCGCAAAGAAGTGTTTGCAGATATCCACGTACCTGCTGAAACGATATCCAATGATCATTTTGTATACTTTTGTACCTTAAAAGCTGGGTTTTCATTTGCGTATGCACCTGGTGCACTCGTTTATTTTCGATTACCTCAAGTTTTAAAAGACCATGTAAAACAAGAAACCCGTTTCTCTTCAGCAGAATATTTTATGAAACGTTACTTTGGAGACGACATAGTCAATCGAGAATATCACATTCCACTACATATGTTTCTCAAAGCAGCGCTCATGCAGTTTTTTAAACATCCTGTTTACGCAATCATTATTTTTTTTATTAACTTGTATTGTAAAATCGGTGCTTTTATTGGCCGCAATCATACCAATGCCCTTTGGGATGTAGTGACATCTACCAAACATCTTACCAATAAACCAATCTTATGATACATGTGTTAAAAACCATCAAACGATCATTTTTTTCTGTTCTTTTTAAGGAGAAACTTATTACTGTATCTGATAAAAAAGAGCTTGAAAATGAAGTTGTGATCGTTGTGGGGGCGACTGGAGCAATAGGTGAAACAATTACCCAGGTACTACATCAAAAAGGTGCTCGACTTATGCTGGTTGGAAGAAATAATGATAAATTAAATTTATTAGCAAAAAAATACGGACCTGATAGAGTCGATATCATCTCTCTTGATATTTCTCACTCACAAGAATGCATGAAAGTAGTAAAAAAAACGTTAGAAAAATTTGGCACTATAACTTCACTTATCAATTGCGCCGGGGCATTTTCATTCCAACCACTCGAAAAAACATCTGAAGCTGAATGGGACAGGGTGATGAATGTTAATTTCAAAGGTATGGCGTCCATGTGTAACGCAGTCACCCCACACATGAAAAAACAAAAAGCTGGATGCATTATAAATATCGGGTCAAAAGTCAGTCATAACACCGCTATGCTTCCTGAAAGAGTTTTGTATGCCACCTCTAAATATGCGGTTGAAGGATTTTCATTTGCTTTAAGAAGTGAATTAAAACCAGCAGGTATCAGAGTTTGTTGTCTTATGCCGGGTACCGTGTACACCTATCCGACCGCAGGTGGTGACAAGCTACTTTCTGGCTATAGTATCGGTGCAATCATTGCGTGTATTATCTGTCAAAAAGATGTAGATATCGAAAGTTTAGTTATTTCATCCCTTTACCATTCAGTCTAGCTATGAAAACTGCTTTATATGCCATTTTGATTTTCTTAGTTAGTTTTGTTCTTTTTGGGGTGACCGTTCGAGGAGTATCGGGAAATCCACGTCCAGAGTCTATCAAGCACAACCTTGATCAAGCTGCAAAACCATTAGAGCTATCTCCTGAACGTGGCAGATATGTTCTGATCTTATCACTGGCAGAAAATGGTTCATTTGCCTTGAGCCCTGTGTTAGCCGATGCAGCCGACCCTGATATAGGATATTCAAAGGGACATTTTTATATATACTTTGGTCCGGGAGTGTCAATACTTGCACTCCCTTTATATTATTTAGGCAAAAGTGTTGGCCTTGCGCAGGTAGGAGCTTTTTTTACAATTGTGTTTTTCGCTTCATTAAATGTGATGACATTATTTCTCATTTCGAGGCATATATTCAAACTCCACCCATGGGCAGCTGCACTCACCGCATTTATTTTTGGCTTTTGTTCTCCAGCATGGAGTTATGCAAACACCTTATACCAGCATCATATTACTGCGTTTATTATCCTTTCAGGCTTTTATGCAGTATGGCAGTATAAACAACAAAAAAGTCTGTCATGGCTATGGATGATATACGTATGGATAGCTTACGGTTTCTCATTGTTTGTGGACTATCCAAATGCTATTCTCGTTGCTCCTATCATCGTTTATGCACTTATTGTATCTTTTAACATAACTACGAAAGAAAAAAATATATTAGCAATTAGATTTCGACTTGCTTTTATTTTTACTGCTTTTATTTTTATTTTGATTAATATCATTCATGGATACTACAATCACACACAATTTGGCTCATGGAAAAAACTGAGTGGAGGACTCGTAGGAATAAAAGAAATTAAACGGTATAAATTATTAAACAATCCCGATCCAGAAGCGGCGATAGCCAAAATGGCAAAAACCAAAAACGTTGTGCGATTTTTTCAAGAAGAAAATACGATACATGGTTTTAGTATTTTACTTTTTTCAAGAGACAGAGGACTCTTTTTATACGCACCTATATTTATTTTTGCATTATTGGGAATCGCATCAAAATTAAAAAAACTTACGATAGAAATAGGTATTCTGCTCAGTTTGTTGGCTACTCATATATTTTTGTACAGTAGTTGGGGGGATCCATGGGGAGGTTGGGCTTTTGGCCCACGATACCTTATTCCGAGCATGGCTATTCTTTCCTTATTTGCTGGATTTTGGCTCAATAATGCCTTAAAACGGATATGGGTATCAATAGTTGCATTTTTGCTCGCTGGATATTCAAGCGCGGTTGGTCTTGCCGGAGCACTGACTACCAATGCTGTGCCACCAAAAATTGAAGCAGATTATTTAAAAATGGAGTATAACTTTTTAAGAAACTTTTCATTTTTGTCTCACAATAACTCTAGTAGCTATATATATAATGAATTTATTTCTTCGTTTCTTGATCTTCCTCAGTGGTATGCATGTATTTGGATTTTGATACTTATTTCTCTTATTGTTCTGTTATTTATATTACCCGCCAAGGAGCGCATGGAAGCATGAATATTTCATTTTATATCAATACCACATTTGTCAAAAAGACAAAGCTGTGGCTTGAAAAAGATAATAGATATGAGTGGCTTGTTGCTGGCATTTCACTTTTACTAGCAGTAATTGCCACTATTCTAGCTTATTCAAATGATGTGATAGTCACCTATGGTGATGCCGAATCACATCTCAATATTGCAAAACGTGTGGTGCACAGCATCACTCCTGGTGCGGCTCAGCTGGGAGGCATATGGCTTCCCATTCCACATATTCTTCTCGTTCCCTTTGTATCTATTGATTTCTTGTGGAGAACAGGGCTTGCAGGTTCTATCGTATCAGGTATTTCTTATATTATTTCTAATCTATATCTATTTTGGACAATAACCTCTATTACAGGTAAAAAATACCTAGGTTTTATCGGGTTTTTTGTATTTGCCCTAAATCCAAATATTTTATACCTCCAATCAACGCCCATGACTGAGCTGGTACTTATCATGTTTTTTATATTGTCCTCATATTACTTTATCCAATTTATCCAGGATACTGAATCAATTATTTCGCTCATATTAGCTGGATTTTTTGCTTTTCTAGCTTCATTATCACGCTATGATGGTTGGTTTCTCGTATTATTTCAAGCTTTGTGCATCGGCTTGCTTTTTATACGAAGAATTCATACGAGAAAAGGGTGGTTTGAAATGGAGGGGAAACTGGTGCTCTATTCCACACTTGCGTTTTTTGGAATGCTTATATGGATGGTCTGGGATTGGCTCATTTTGGGCGATCCATTTTATTTTACCAACAGTCAGTTTTCAGCAAAAACACAGCAGGACAATTGGCGATCAAGAGGAGAATTGCCAGCATATCACAATATACCAATAGCTTTTCTGTATTATTTTGTCACTGCAATGAGCAATAGCGGAATCCTCGTTTTTCTCGCATCAATTGTCGGCATGATTTTTTACTTAAAAGAAAGCTCTGACCGCCGCAAATACCTTATTGCTCTTATACTTCTCATTCCTTTCATTTTTAATGTTACGACTTTATTTTTAGGTCAATCTGTCATTTTTATCCCACATATTACTCCAACTACATTCGAGTGGACTCTATTTAACGTACGATATGGAGTGATGTTCATTCCGACCGTTGCTTTCTTTTTTGCATACTTATTTGAAAAGCGCTCATGGATGGCAAAATCCATATTACTTCTTATCTGTGTAATCCAGACCGGTTTATTTATCATAGGATATTCACAGATAGTATCTCTTGCCGACGGGACAAAAGGTCTCTCTAAAGCAAAAAGACCTGATGCTGAGCAATGGATCAAACGAGAATATGACAGCGGACTGGTACTCATCGATGACTACGCTCGTACGGTAAGCATTGTAAGAAGTGGTATACCTATGCAAAATGTCATATATGTTGGAAACCAAAAATACTGGGAAGAGTCATTTTATACGCCAGAAAAATATGCTCGATGGATCATCATGCAAAAAGATGATGCGGTCTGGAGTGGCATTTATGATGCGCCACATATGCAAAAACGATTGTTTAAATATTTTAACAAAGTATATACCTCACCTACGATTCTTATCTTCAAACGGATCGAAAATAAAAAAAGCATGTGATATGCTATATTATAGTGAGACTTTTATTTCCTTTTGCCATTTTTTTCCTTCTTTTATTCTTTTTCACTCTCCCTATAAAGGCTGAAACCCGTTTTTTTCCAGTACAGTCTATCGATACCATGAAAACATCACGGGATCGTGCCCGTGAAAAACTTTCATCAGAAAGGATTAATACAATTATTAAAAATATTGCAGATGTAGGAGCGACGCATGTTGCTATCGGAACACCGTATGAAGAGGAATTTGTACCTGTTATGAAGCAATGGGTAGATGCAGCTCGTAGGTACAAACTACATGTTTGGTTTCGCGGAAACACAGCGGGTTGGGAAGAGTGGTTTGATTATCCCCGCATCGATCGTCGGATACACACTCTCAAAGTAGGCGACTTTATCACATCCAACCCGGAGCTCTTTGAAGATGGTGATATTTTTGTTTCGTGTCCTGAATGTGAAAACGGTGGTCCTGGAGACCCGCGAGAAACTGGCGACATACAGGGCTTTCGTACATTTCTCATCAATGAGCGAAAAGTTGCGGACGAATCATTTGCGCAAATTGGGAAAAAAGTGACAACGTCGTATTACTCTATGAACGGAGACGTGGCTCGTCTGATAATGGATGAACCAACTACCAAAGCATTAGGTGGAGTAGTGACGATAGATCATTACGTCAAAGATAGTGATGGTTTTATAAAAGATATCGGGGAGTATGCTCAAAAATCGGGTGGTGACGTGGTGCTTGGTGAATGGGGGGCACCTATACCTGATATTCATGGTGAAATGACCTCGATAGAACAAGCTGATTATATTCATGAAACAATGCAAAAACTGGTACTCTTAAAAGAGGTAAAAGGTATTAATTACTGGACAGCCTCCGAAAGTAGCACAGCACTTTGGGATGATTCTGGCAAGCCAAGAGCAGCATTATCAGCACTCAAAACATACTTTTCACCTTCTACATTGAGCTTAAAGGTAGTAAATATCGCAGATAAGTCGCTTGCACGATTTGATATCACAACTCCTTATAATACCTACTCAAATGTCGATTCGACGATGGTCTTTCCGTATTTGCCAGGCGATGTGATCACCGTGAGAAGTAAAGGGTATGAAAATAAAGTTATTCATTTAAAACAACAGAAAGACAAACACTACTTAGCTACAGTTGTACTCAAACGAGAACGATCCGGAGGGCTTGATGAATTGTTTGACAGGGTGGATAAACTATTCAGGATATTTTCAGTTTTTGAACGCATTTGAATATCATTGGTATCGATCCCGGCTTTGACAAAGTAGGGTATGCAATTTTTGAAAAAAGCCATACACTTGCAAATGGGTATCGCTTTATATCCTCTGGCCTCATAAAAACATCCAAAAAAGATGCGCATCTTGCCCGTCTTTCTCAGATCGGCAATGAACTCGGATCTGTCATTGAGCAGTATTACATCCAAGAACTGGCTATGGAGCAACTGTTTTTCTTCAAAAATGCCAAGACTGTCATAGGAGTGGCTCAGGCACAGGGGACCATCATGTATATGGCTTCACAGAAACATATACCCGTGGTATTTCTCACTCCGCTTGAGATCAAGATGGCGATCACCGGCTACGGCACGGCGGATAAACAATCGGTACATAAGATGCTTACTCTGACTCTGGGGCAGGAGATAAAAGTAAAAGAGGATGACGAATCAGATGCGATCGCTTGTGCGCTGGCACACTGTCTTTTAAAAAAAGACCTCAGCCAGTGATGCCAAAAAGATTAATAGGCTCTTCCGTCACAGGTTGAGTTTGTTGAACTGCGTTTAGAGCAGCTAATCTTACTTCTGCTTCTTCAGCTCTTACGAGTGCATCTATCATATCACCGCCATTTGTTCCTAAATGAGATCCCGGATCAGTGGCAGATTCTAACTCACCTCTTAATAAATCCTGATTAACTTTTTCAATATGTGGATCTACTGATTGTTCTCTTAAAAAACTTAATATATCCATAAAAAAAATAAATTTATATATTATGTATGTATTTTATCATATTTTCTCTCAATTTGCACCCAGAATTCTGAGAATATTCACCGCATATGCTGCACCGGCATTCATCGCCTCCGGTACATCTCGTTTATCCAGATATGAGGCTATAAATCCCGCTGTATAGCCGTCACCCGCACCAGTAGTATCTACCACCCTCACATGTGATACTGCTGGCTCATGCCAGTGTTTGTGCTGATGGTACGCATAACTCCCTTTTTTGCCGTCTGTGACAACCAGCACCATCCCCGGGTGAAATGGCAAGAATGACCGTGTAATATCATGATGAAAATCGATACTTTCAACAGATGTTTTGACAATATCCGCACACTCATGCGTATTGATGATGAGCACATCCACAAACTGCAGAAAATGAAAAATCTCCTCCACAGGGCGGCGGCAGTCAGTGACATTGAGATTGGCAAATGTCGTGAGGTCGTGCAGTTTTGCAAATTTGAGTATGCGAATTCGCTCAGTGAGCGATACTTGTGAGAGGCTTGCCATATACACCGCACGGGCTGCAAGAAGACGCTTTTCTTCATGCGAATGATCGAAAATATGCTGATGAGGTGAACGATAGTTGATGATCGTCCGTTCACCCTCAGGAGTCAGGAGGATAGATGATATATTCCAGTAATCTTTTTCAACATGGCACAGACCACGATACCGCAAACCAGCCTGGTCTAACTTATGACTGATGATCTGTCTAAAAGGATTATCACCAATTCGAGCTATCAAGCCTGCACGAACTCCCTGTTTTTGAAGTCCTATCGCCACATTAGCTCCACCCCCGCCAAGACCTTCATAAAAATGCTCAGTAAAATATTTACCACCAAGTGCGAGTTCAAACCGGTCTTTTGTGTGAGTCAATGAACTACTCTGATAATAAATATCTATCGAAATAGTTCCGATGGAGATAATATCAAGCATGACATAAGTGTATCAAGTTTATGAGGAAGGTGTGAAGATCGTTACGTCTTATGTTTTTAGCATGAGCAGCTTGCCGGCCGGAGAGGAGATTACCATACTGCAGCTTGATGAAATTGATCAACCAACTATTCTTCACGTACAATCAGCTTTCCTTTCATCGGGAATGATTCACCTACCGGTACGGGATTATAAAATATGTATTCACCTGACTGTTCAGGGATAAACGATTGTGATTGTGAAGAACCTTTTTTTGTAAGCGGTATTTCTAGCGGCAATTCTTCAAACTTGAGACCATAATCATGATCTATACTCTGAAGAGTAAAAAGAACCGGCACACCTTTTTTGATAGAAATTTCTCCTGGAATATACTGATTTGCACTGGCATTAATTTTAATTTCAATAAATTCTTTTTGTGTATTTGTAGTCTTTAAATCCTCAGATGATTGGGTCATCTGTTGTGGAGATCGCAGCACAGACGACTTATTTGAGTCGCGCTGATAGAGCATTGCACCAGCGACTACCGTGAGTATAAAAGCCATCATCAGCAATGCTTTTGTAGAAGTGGCAGGCGTACTCTGTGTCGATGATCCCATACTTTGATTCTAACGCATGATATCAGAAATAAAAGGGGAGAGTATTGCCCGTACATCTTCAAGAGTTGAAACTTGCATCAGAGAGCGCCGCACATGTGAAGACTGCTCAAATCCCCGGGAATACCAGGCGAGATGTTTGCGAAGTGGTGGGAAATATCCGTCAGGAATAAGTCTTGTGTAAGCCTCACAATGCTCAAGAGCAGTCAAAAGACGGGTATTGGTATCAGGCTTTTCATCACAGAACACCCATGGATTACCCCAGCTCGCTCTCCCAATCATGGCGCCATCGAGCTGATACGTCTGAATTTTATCCAAAGCCTCTTGCCGACTTTGGATATCTCCATTACCAAATAGCCTGACTCCTGTGCCGGCAATACTTCTTTTTGCGCGTGCGATTTCCTCCCAGTCAGCTCGACCGGTGTACAGCTGCTTCAGAGTACGACCATGCAGCGTGATCCAATCAATCTGCATCTCGGCCAGTCTGGGTATCCACTCTGAGGCCACTGAGCATTCACATCCAAGCCGGGTTTTCACAGACACAGTGATATGACGTTCGCGCTTTAATACAGGTTGAAGACGATTCTGCAAAACCGTAGAGGCATCTTTCATACGAGTGCGCAGATCAAGATCAGCGATGTTCATGCCGTTTTTCCAGTCCCGCACTCCCTTTTTTACCAATACGACTATATCCCTTGCGACATCTGGTGTACGGATGAGTCCGGCTCCAGCACCTCTTCCGGATACAGATTTATCTGGACAACCCATATTGATATCTATCCCATCAAAGCCCAGTTCAAGTGCTATGATCGTCGCCGTGTGAAAAGCAGGAAGTTCAGTACCATATATCTGTGCGATGGTGGGTGTTTTGGTCTCGTGACGGATAAAGGGACGCAAAACCTCAGCTCTTCCGTGCACAATCCCCTCAACGGGCACAAACTCGGTAAAAAGCATATCTGGCCTGCCATGCACATCCGTAATATACCGAAAAGCTGCATCGCTCACCCCATCCATAGGTGCCTGAGCAATGACTGGTGTATGTCTATTTTCCATGTTCCAAGTATACCGCAGCGTGGTATAATAAGAAATTACTTAATAAAAAACTACGGACTTACGTCCATAGTTTTTTAAAACAGGGCAAGTTTCACT
>CAZNUT010000027.1:0-19432 GCA_964576365.1 uncultured Gammaproteobacteria bacterium | reverse complement strand
GAGCTTTACACCATCAACTTTAGCGATAAAGCAAAAAAGGGCAAGCTCGACCCCGTCATCGGCCGCGACACAGAAATCCGAAGAGTGATACAGATCCTTTCACGGCGTACCAAAAATAACCCTGTCCTTCTGGGTGATCCAGGTGTCGGAAAAACCGCAATCATTGAAGGTCTCGCGCAGCGCATCATCGAAGGCGATGTGCCCGATATGCTCAAAAACAAGCAAGTCCTTTCACTCGATCTAGCAGCACTCCTTGCCGGAGCTGCATACAGAGGAGAATTTGAACAACGTCTCAAGGAGCTTCTGAAAAAAATCACCTCAAGCGAAGGAAAATACATACTATTTATAGATGAGCTGCACACCATCGTCGGAGCTGGAGCAGCAGAAGGAGCGGTAGATGCAAGCAACATGCTCAAACCCGCACTCGCCCGGGGGGAAATCCATGCAATCGGCGCAACAACGATCCGTGAATATCGCCGGTACATTGAGAAAGATCAGGCGCTTGAAAGACGTTTTCAGCCGGTTTTTGTCGAAGAGCCTAGCCGTGAAGATTCGCTGGCAATTCTGAGAGGAATCAAAGAAAAGTACGAAGTACACCACGGGATAAAGATCTCGGACGACGCGCTCATCGCAGCGGTAGAGCTTTCAATCCGCTATATCAGCGAACGGTATCTGCCTGACAAAGCTATAGACCTCATCGACGAAGCAGCTTCTGCGACCAAAATTTCGGTCGAGTCGATGCCGCCAGATCTTGATGAGATGAGAAGGCGCATCATCCAGCTCGATATCGAACTTGCGGCGCTGAAAAAAGAATCAGGAATTGAAGAAAGAAAAAAACAACTGGAACAAGAACGACAAGAACTCCAAAAAAAATTTGATTCATCAAAACAAAAGTGGGGAGAACAAAAAAAACTCATTTCCCAACTCCAAAAAAGCCGGGTTGAATTAGACAAGCTCAAAGCCGAACTCGAACGAGCAGAGCGTGAGGTAGATCTGAATAAAGCTGCAGAAATCAAATATGGCCAAATCCCCAAAGAACAAAAACAGATAGAAACATTTGAAAAAGAATGGAACAAAATCCCCTCTGACGAGCGATTGATTCGCGAATCTGTAAATGAAGAAGATATTGCTCAAATAGTTGCCCGCTGGACGCATATTCCAGTATCCCGCCTCATGGCAAGTGAGTCAGAAAAACTCGCACATCTTGAAAATGAACTGAAACAACAGGTCGTCGGACAGGATGAAAGCCTGCATAAAATAGCAAATGCCATTCGTCGCTCGCGCTCCGGACTTGCTGAAGAAAATCGACCCATCGGATCTTTTCTCCTGCTTGGTCCCACTGGTGTGGGAAAAACCGAAACTGCCCGCGCTCTCGCACTTGCACTTTTTGATGATAAAAAAGCAATGATTCGCATCGATATGAGCGAATATCAGGAACCACACACCATTGCACGACTTATTGGCGCACCTCCCGGATATGTAGGGTATGAAGAGGGTGGCCAGCTCACCGAAGCAGTACGCAGAAAGCCTTACTCAGTCATTCTTTTTGATGAAATCGAAAAAGCACACCCTCAGATTTTTAACACCTTTTTGCAAATTCTCGATGATGGAAGATTGACTGATGGCAAAGGACGGGTGGTGCATTTTACAAATACGATCATTATACTTACATCAAATCTCGGGACAGAAGTATATGCGACAACAACGGACAAAGAAAAACGCGAACAAGCCGTGATGCAAAAAGTAAAAGAATTTTTTAAACCAGAATTTATCAACCGGTTAGATAGCATCATCCTGTATAACGAACTCAACAGTGAAATGACAAATAAGATTCTTGAGCTAGAGTTGGAAGCAGCAAGTCAAAGACTCAAACGTCAAAATCTTCATCTTGTTGTTGAACCAAAACTGAAAGCGTACCTAAAAGAAATTGGATTTGACCCGGTGTACGGAGCCAGACCCTTGAAACGCATCATCAACGAAGTATTGATAGATGAAATCGCTTTGCAGATTGTAGAGCGTACTATCGAATCTGGAGACACTATCAACGCCGACTATCGTGGCAATAAAGTACAGATCAAAGTCACCAAGCCAAACTAACTCAAGAGTGATTCATATATTTTCGCAACATATAAAGGCCAAGCACAGATGGCAACAATAAAATCATAATAAACCAATTTATACTTTGTTCAAAAATTGAGGTAAATATAGCTGCAGGAATAAAAGTAAAAGAAAAATAGAATGTGAACAATATGCGCAACCAAAAAATAAGTCGTATATCTTCAACGCTCATAAAAAATGTCACAAACCACAAAACAAGCTCAACTACAGGAAACGTTAGTAAAATAACAAGATATGCTACATAAATGATTTGTACTGTCTTCAGGCTCTTTCTATTTATATATAAAAAGCATCCAACTAGATAAAACGCCAGTAATAAAAAAGTGACAGTCATCCAATTTTGCAACTTCCCTTCTTGATTTAGGACTTGGGGAAAAGTAATGCTCGGTACATATACTAGTCCAAACATAAGCAGCGCTATGCTGATAAATGAATAATGAAGAGAATGATGTTTCACGAAATTTACTATAACATAATTTCTAGGTTAAGGTCCTCAAGAGACCCAAGCTATGTACTACAGGTTACGACCTTTACTAATAAGAGAGTATAAAAAACTTGTAATGGAGCCATTTATTGCTCTAACATTAGTCTTGGAAATTAGAATTTATTACTTGGGCCTGCCTGCGGCAGGCAGGAACTTGTCATTATTACTTTTCATATTAAACACCCCGTCCCGCTAAGCGAGACACCCCTCTTTTTAAGAAGAGGGGATTTCATTTACAAAGAGCTGAGATGCTACTGCTGGGTAGCTTAAAGAGATATTGGAAATTGGTAATTGTTATTTGGAAATTAATAACTGTTACTTGGTAATTAACTTCTTCATGCTATCTTATATACATGTCAAAGTGGATTTGGATAATCATTCTCTTTTTCTTCGCCACGATCAATTTTGTCCCACCATTTGATACCGACTTCGGGTGGCACTACCGCTGCGGCAAGGAACTTTTAGAACGCCATCCGTGTCTAAATAATACTTTTTCGTACTACCTTGCAGACTATCAAGCCTATTATGCGAGCTTTTTGTCAGATGCGCTTACAGCGTGGACTTATAATGTATTTGGTTTTACAGGTATTAGTATTCTTCAGTCAACAATAATTGTGCTTATCGCATACGTCTTTATTTCCCACTCAAAACAACACCCGGCTATCACATCTCTTTCATTTCTTGCCGTAAATTTGCTTGCGTGGCCCATCATCTCGATAGGTTGGCGGCCTCAGATGCTGTCTCTCCTTTTTGTTTTTTTGCTCTATGTGATTTTAAAAAGTTACCTGTTTGAAAAAAAGACAAAATACCTATCGTTTATTCCCTTGCTGATGGCGTTTTGGGTCAATACTCACATGGGTTTTTTCACAGGAATTTTATTGCTCTTTTTTGCCTGTAGTCAAAAAAGTATAGAAATAATTAACGTACTACTTGCAAGAAAAAAACATGATCGCGTTATCAAACATATTCCGATTGATCGGGAAATTCTCATAATCTTCGTTGTTGCCATAGCATCAATCGCTGCCACTTTTCTTAATCCTTTTGGATGGAATGTGTATCTGGAAATTATCAGACACATTCAGTCTCCTCTGAATGAAATGATAGCCGAATGGACGCAGCCTCTATTTTTTCACCAGATTCTGATCGGTATTCTTGCGGTAGTTTTTGCTATTCTGTCTGCTCGAAATAAAAACTACTCACTTTTTTCTTTTTTGACAATTCTATTTTTCGCATATGCTGCCATAACGGCACGAAGAAATCTACCGATTTATTATCTGTTTGTATTTTTTGAGTTAGCATCATTAGTCCCTCGATTTGAGCTGAAATGGATTCGCAATAATACATTTTTATTTCTGCCACTCATAGGCGCAATAATAATCGCTGCATCATTTTTTTCAATAAAAAAAACGATGTCAGTCAATCTCAATTGGAACCAGTACTGCACAAAAGGTATGGCACTGTTGCCCTGTGAATTTGTAAAAAAATATCCACATTTGAAAGGGAATATATTTACAGCGTATGAATACGGCGGGTTTCTTGTGTGGCAAATACCACAGGCAAACATTTTTATTGACGGCAGGATGCCTGCATGGTCTGACCATGAAGGGATAAGCCCATATAAACGTTTTCTCGCCATCGTACAAACACAACCTGGATGGAATGAAAAACTAGATAAATATCACACAGACTATATTCTTATCAACAAAGGCACATTTCTTGAATTGCTATTAAAAGAAAAAAGTGCTGAATTTGGATGGCAAATAGAATATGAAAATACATCTCATGCACTGTATAAAAAAATCTCTCAATGACCATTTGGTATAATGTTGCATGGCCTTCTTCATAGTATTACTGTTGATACTGGGACTTTTGGTTTGGTACGGCCGCACTTTTCTTTCACTCAAAAAAAAGGTAGACTGGTCGTCTTCTCTGGTTTATCCTTCCTTTTTTGGAATCGCCATCACTCTCGCCCTGATTGGATATCATGTAGGAATATACTCGCACTTACATATATTCTCTTCTGAGTTTCGTCTGCCGGCAACAGGATGGGCAATTGCAACCGTATTTTTTGCTATTGCATGGGCGATCATTTTACAGCGAAAGATGAATCTACTCGTGGTAAGTCTTCTCGTTCCGTTCGCTCTCGGCGGCATCATGCAAGTTTTGACGGCAAATGGCTTTGTGCAATCATTCGACATTGCGGTGCAATTTGTATGTTCTGCTGGTCTTCTCATCATTCTGCTTTTTGATACATTTCACTGGACTGCTGAATATGTGATACGTACTCTAGGATTTCTGTTACCAGCTGGTACACTGCAAGCTGTCCGGATAATACGATCTTTCTTCGTTGGTCATCCCGAAAAAAAACTGCGTATCGGCGCCTGGATAAAAACAGTCATCATCGTGTGTGGAGTACTGGTCATTTTTATGTGGATTCTTTCTGAAGCAGATCCTATTTTTGCTGAAGTTATACGAGAGTTCCGGTCACAACTTGCCGGCCGGACGATAAGCACTATTCTGATTTTACTCATTGCTTCTTCTTTTGCAACGATTTCATTTCGACCTGATGAAAACAACAACAACCAATGGATCACACTGAGAGATATTGCTGCGGCTGTGGGCGCCCTCACTATACTACTTGCAGTATTTCTTTTTATTCAATTTAAATATATATTTCTTGGCAGCACTGATCTTCTGACTCAATTAAATTTAAGCTTTAGTGAGTATGTCCGCAAAGGCTTTACCGAGCTTTTGATTGCGACAGGCATTGGCGGAATATGTTCGTACATACTCACGCTTCGGGTGAGAAAAGAACCAGAACATCGTATGAATACGCTTGCGATTATTTCCAACCTTGTACTTATCGTTGAGCTGGGTTTGATTCTGGCATCTGCTTTTAAACGTGATTTATTATATGTTGATACGTATGGATTGACCCGGGTACGCATAGTCGGAGGTTTATTTTTGCTGTGGCTGGCAGGTTTTTTATCTGCGCTTGGTATTTTTGCTTCAAGAAAAACACTACGTGAATCGAAACTTTTGCTCACGATTTGGATCATTTCTCTGGGAGTATGGTGTGGAATAAACATCATCAATATTGATAAAAAAGTGATGGCAGGAAGCCCAGGACATCATCTGTATACCGATTATTTCTACCTGTCACAGTTGTCTGAAGATGTTCAAAATGAAAAAACTCAAATGCTCAAAAAAATGGAAAATGAAATAAACACTCTGACTCTGAAATCCGAACTCACTGATATTGAAGAGTATCAACTGGCTGGACTCAAACTCGCACTCATCACGCTTGTAGAGAAACGCAACCGCCTATACCTCTATTATGCCCCTGATGAATGGCTTCTCACAAACGGCTGGAAAATAGGAAAACAATTTGATACAGATATCGACGACAACCAATGGCAATATCAAACAACACTTATATATGAGCTCACTACGGCAACTGGATGGAAAGATGAAAAAATCTCAAAACGCATTATTCCAAGAAGTCTTCAAAATATACGCAAAATGGTTTTTTATAATCGCCGTGAGCGCGCTGCATACGAGTTGTTAGCAACTCAAGAATATCTCTACTTTGATACAATCAATGAACTATATCAACAAATACGTTCATATCAGATACAAAATCAAATTTCGCTTGCAGAGGAAGAAAATAAACTTCTTTATGAATTCCGCTATCCTTTTTTGAATGTAAATTTAAAAACATTCAGCCCAGAAGACCTTAATCGTGTATTTGTACCTTCAGCAGATCAAATCGACACAAAATACAAAGAAAAAAATAAAGAGCTGATTCAGTTTGAAAATACAAACAACCCTACTCTTTCAGAGATCAATAAATACAATTGTACTTCTGCACCTATACAGACAGAAATATACGCAACTCTTTTAAACTATAAATCCAACACAACCTCTGGCATGACTGCCACTCTTCGCCCATTAGTTACAGGTGAGCCTCTGGTCGGTGTATTCATTCCTTCATCTGTCAAATTGCGCCCTCCTGACTTTGTGGCGAAACGGGAACAAAGCGCAAAACAGAACCCTCGAAAACAAAGTGATGTTTTTGCGCCATCTTTTCAGCAATCACCTTCCTCTATTGATGTCAACAACAGTATCTTCGTGAGAATGCAACTTGAGAGCAACAAGGTAATTGACTCCTCATCTGGTGGTTGTTATATGCGTCCACGGGCTACCGATATACAGGAAATATATAGCTTTCCAAATTTATAAAAGTCTTACCATTGCCGGCAGGCAGGTCTAAAGTCTTAAGTCCAAAGTCTAATGTCTAATTAATTAGCATGTTGGTTGGACAAAATCTGTCGACAGAATAGTACAACGCCAAATTAAAATAGAACTTTTGAAAATATGACAATAACTCAATCAGCTAAAAAACACAGTGTTTTCCGAAATCGCATTTATGAAGTCGCCAAAAAAATTCCTCGAGGAAAAGTAGTGACGTACGCACAACTTGCTGCCCTTGCTGGCAACCCAAAAGCTGCCCGTGCGGTCGGCACTGCGATGAAAGAAAATCCCTACATGCCGGTTGTCCCCTGTCACCGGGTCGTGGGGTCGGATGGAAGTATGAAAGGCTATGCCGGAGAGGGTGGAGTAAGAAAAAAAGTACAAATGCTTCATGAAGAAGGGGTAATATTTAATGGAAATCGCGTTGATCTGACGAAGTCTCAATGGAAAAATAACACATTCTTCTAACTTACAGAATGATTCTTTCTGAGGTAAGCAACGGAAAATTAAACACAAAGCGAGATTAACTAAACCTAATAAGCTAAACAGCTAAGTAGCTAACAAGCTAACACCTAAAACCTTAAACCTATCACCAAACTTTATAAACTTGACAAACTGATTAGCAAAGCTCCTGGACAATTTGGGTTGCAAGCTCTGCAATACTCTCTTTTGACTGCTCGATGGTCTTGCCAAAAGTTATTGCTCGTTCTTTGTGGTCCAACATCTGGGGCAGAATGTGGATGTGTGCATGTGGCACTTCTTCGCCAACGGTTACAAAACTGATATAGTCTGCCGCAACACTTTTCTGAACAGCTCCAGCGACTTTTTTTGTTATTTCCCAGTATGCGCCAAATGCCGGTACGTCATACACCCAGCGATAATGTTTTTTTGGAATCACAAGAGTGTGTCCTTTTGCCCGGGGAAAAATATCCATAAAAGCCATAAACTCCTGATCTTCATATATCTTATAACAGGGTATTGTTCCAGCCACAATTGAACAGAAAATACAGTTTTGCATACGCGATATATAGTACAATAAAAATGGAGTGTTGACAATAAAAATGAAGAGAGTATGATAGGGTATTACTTACAAAACTAATTATTAATTCTTCAATTTACATGAAAATTCATATCCCTCTTGCAGTTCCCAAAGACATGCAAAAAACATATGCAGAAAATTATGAAACTATGACGCATGGGTCAGGTAGACTCATGTTATTTGCCGGCGATCAAAAAATCGAACATCTCAATGATGATTTTTTTGGCTCTGGCGTAGCTCCTGAAGATGCCGAACCAGACCATCTTTTTAATATCGCAAGCAAGGCAAAAATCGGAGTATTTGCTTCTCAGCTCGGACTCATTTCAAGATATGGTGCCGACTATAGAAAAATTCCATACCTTGTCAAAGTCAATTCAAAATCAAACATCGTCAAGACTTCTCAGGCTGATCCGATAAGTGGTGCATGGTATGACATTGATCAGATCATGGAATTCAAGGAAAATAGCAGTCTCAATATTCTTGGCATAGGTTACACCATCTATCTGGGAAGTGAACAGGAATCTCAGATGTTGACAGAGGCTGCGCAAGCGATCTATGAAGCCCATCAATATGGCCTCTTGTCGGTCATCTGGTGTTACCCTCGGGGAAAAGGAGTCGAAAATGAAACAGACGCACATCTCATCGCTGGAGCCGCTGGAACAGTAGCTACTCTTGGAGCTGATTTCGTAAAAGTAAATGCTCCAAAAAAAGACGGAAAATCAGCACCGGAACTATTGCAAGAAGCAGTGCAAGCAGCTGGACGCACTCAGGTAGTATGTGCAGGTGGAAGTTCAACAGATGCAGAAAAATTTTTGAAAGGATTACATGATCAGATACATATCGGAGGAACAAGCGGCAACGCAACAGGACGAAATATTCACCAACGACCGCTTGATGAGGCAATACGCTTCACCAATGCGATATACGCAGTGACTGTTGAAAACAAAACTGTCGAAGAAGCAGTCAAGATATATCGTGCTGAAAAGTAAACAGTAACCAGGAGACAGTAAACATTTTTGAAATGAACTGTTTACTGCAAACTGTCGTCTGCTGTACTGAATAAGTCATTTGTCATTAGCAATTCATAATTTACTATATGAAACGTCTAAGAGTAGGTATCAACGGATTTGGTCGCATTGGTCGTGCTTTTACACGCATCGCAACAGAACGAAATGCATTTGACATCGTCCATATCAACACACGCAAAACTCCTAATCCAATGCTTGCTTATCTTCTCAAGCATGACTCTGTATATCGCACCTTCTCCATGCCTGTTTACAGCAAAGAGACAAGTATCGAAATAGCAGGAGTTGACATAAACACCACTCTCACAGACGCTCCTGAAAATATTCCGTGGGAATCAGCAAATGTGGATGTTGTGGTCGATGCGACAGGAGCATTTACAAAAAAAGAGGATTTGCTCCGTCATATTCATGGAACAGTGAAAAAAGTTATTCTTACTGCACCTGCAAAAGATCCTGATACAGCGCACGTTGTTTTGGGAGTAAACGACTCTCAATTTGATTTCAAATCGCAACAAGTGATATCCAATGCTTCATGCACAACCAATTGCGCCGCGCCAATGTTTAAAGTACTGCATGATAATTTTAAAATACAGCAGGGTTTTCTCACTACTTCACATGCATATACATTGACCCAAAGTCTTCTAGATGATGCAGGAAAAAATATAGAAAGATCCCGGGCTGCAGCACTCAACATCATTCCATCCACAACAGGAGCAGCGAAAGCTATCGTCAAAGTGATACCGGATCTTTCAGGCAAAATCGATGGCATGGCGCTTCGCGTACCTGTTCCAACCGGCTCTTTCTCTGACATCACGGCAATTGTTGAACATCAAACAACGCCTGAAGAAGTAAACAAAGCATTTAAGGATGCATCGCAAACATCTTTAAAAGGAATTATGGATTATAGCAATGAAATCATCGTGTCTTCAGACATCATTGGCAGTCCATTTTCATGTATTTTTGACCCGAATTATACCAAGGTCATTGATGGACGCTTTGTAAAGGTATTTGGCTGGTACGACAACGAATGGGGCTATTCGACTCGTCTTGTCGATCTTGTAGAAAAAATGGCTGAACATATATGAGCACTATTCACTACATTGATGAAGCCGACATCACAGACAAACGCGTGCTATTGCGTGTTGATTTTAATGTATCTTTAAATCCCAATAGTATGACCATTGCGGATGATGCCCGCATAAGACAAGCCCTACCGACAATCAAATATCTGCTTGAGCAAAAAAACAAACTGATCCTTGCCTCGCACCTGGGGAGGCCAAAAGAAACCCGTGACCCCAAATACACAATGCGTATTGTTTGTGACCAACTCAAGACATATCTCCCCCATCTCAATATACGATTGATAGATGATTTTTTAACAGAGGACCCCGCTACATTTGCCAATCAAAAGTCAGACGATCTTTTTGTTCTGGAAAATACAAGATATTATCCAGGAGAGAAAAAAAATGATCCGGAATTTGGCCGTCGTATGGCCGCTCTTGCCGATGTATATGTAAATGATGCGTTTGGTGTGGCTCACCGGTCGGACGCGTCAGTAGTTGGAGTGACTGCATACCTTCCATCATATGGAGGATTACTTCTAAAAAAAGAAATTGAGACCATCGCAAAAGTCATGAATCATCCTGATAGACCAGTGATGTCTATCATAGGAGGTGCAAAAATAGAAACAAAAATAAACGTCATTGATCGACTTATTGATCTTTCCGACAGCATTGTAATAGGTGGCGGCCTTGCAAACACATTTTTATATGCGAAAGGATACGATATCGGTATGAGTTTTGCGGAAAAAGAAGAAAAAGAAAAAGCTTTAATGCTTATAAAAAAAGCAGAAACAAAAGGATGCTCTATCATTCTCCCCTCAGACTGCATTACCGGAGATCCAAAAGAGCTTGAAAAAGGAGGTATTGTACACAGAGTCAACGAAGTACCTTCCGATACTCAAATTCTTGATATTGGCCCAGAGTCAAAAGCACGCATTGGCGCTATGATAGCGAAATCAAAAACAATTATATGGAATGGCCCTGTAGGCTATTTTGAAAATCCTCATTATCGACAAGGCACTGATTTTATTTATTATGCGATTACCAATAACGAAGAGGCTGTTTCACTCGTAGGTGGCGGAGACACTCTTGCCGCAATTTCCAAAAAAGAATATCTGGATAAAATAACTCACATCTCAACTGGTGGCGGAGCCATGCTAGAGTACATTGAGAAAGGTACGTTGCCTGGTATCGAAGCCTTAAAAAAATAACCTTACCAATCGTTTCGTTTATAAATGCACCTTACAAAAATAAAGTGGCGGTATGTACTTCCTCTTGTCGGAATCGTGATTTTTATGATCACCGCATTTGATGGCATGACGCGGGACTATCCATGCTTCCAGTTTGGAAAAGACAATCAACTTTGCTCAATCCTGATCAAAAGTACCATTGCTACACACATTCCCAGCAGTATTTTACTATTCAAATTATATGAATACGATGTATGGTCGTACCACAGAATATGGATAGCAGGATATGATTATAATCTGATTTCTGTCATTGCCTATATTCTTTATTTTTTAATTGGAGTAATCTGGAATCATTGTCTCGGATATACGATAGATAAAATCTGTGAGAAATATAAAAAGAATAATAATCTATCGCTATTGAAACATTAATATGAAAAAAATTGTTATATCGGCGATTATTACCCTATATCATCTAGTTGGCTTATTGGTCACTCCGCCTGCTTGCGAGTTCACTTATTGTAAGGGAGTTCTCTCAGTTCTTGGAGTACTGCTAAATTTCCCCGTAGGTATGTTTTTTTATCTTATTGCTAAAGTAAGTTTTGGATTTTTACAAACACAAAATATCCCTCAAAGCACTCCTTTTATATTACGGGCATCCCTTAGTTTGCTCAGCATTTTTATAGTGTATCTTTTCTTATTTTCGTTGATCCAGCTCGCATATGAAGAAATTCGGGCATTTCTCAAAAAACAAAACAACCAATAAACCCGAACCTGTCGTTTGTTTATAATTTGCTTACTAACGAAGGCTTGATAAACCTGATAAACATGATGAACTTTATAACTTTATAAACTTTCAAACAAACCGATGTATCGAAATCAAGCTCTTGAATTTGTCCGTGTTACCGAGGCAGCTGCCATCGCTGCCGCCAAATGGATCGGAAAAGGTGAAAAAAAATTGGCCGACAAAGCAGCCGTCGACGCCATGCGCACCCGTTTTAATCACATTGATTTTGCAGGCACTATTGCAATCGGTGAGGGCAGCAAAGATGAAGCGCCAGAACTGTATAATGGTGAAAAAGTAGGAAAAGGCACCAAGCCAGAAATGGATATCGCAGTCGATCCGCTGGAATGCACAGATAGTGTAGCCTCAGGCAGATACAACGCTCTTGCCGTCATAACAACCGGCCCAAAAGGAAGTCTTTTGCGCGCGCCTGACACCTATATGGACAAAATCGCAGTCGGCAAAGAAGCAAAGCACGCGATCGATCTTGATGCATCAGTAAGCGAAAATATCAAAAAAGTTGCGAAAGCTCTCGGTAAAGACGTTGAAGAGGTGACCATAGCGATGCTTGATAGACCACGCCATGAATCTCTCGTCAAAGAAATCAGAAATACAGGTGCTCGGGTGCGATTAGTCACCGATGGCGATGTCGCAATCGCGATAGCAGCATGTCAAAAAGAAAGTCCTATCGATATGCTTATGGGTCTGGGGGGATCAACCGAGGGAGTGCTCGCAGCTGTCGCTATCAAAATTCTTGGTGGGGAAATACTTGTACGCTTTAAACCACGAAATGAAAAAGATGAACGCATGATGAAAGAGATGGGAGTGGATGGAAAAAAAATCTACACCAGTCAAGATCTTGCAAAAGGAGACAATCTTACCTTTACTGCAACTGGTGTCATCGAAGGTCCACTTTTGCCAGGAGTCATATTTACTCCCCACTCAATCATCACACATTCTGTAGTGATGAGAAGTGCTTCCGGTACTATCCGTTATTTGACAACACATCATCATGAAGGGTAATTAACAATTTTATATATCGTATGCTAGAGAAACCCATTCTGCCTGCATTCCTTGAGGTAATGAAAGCACAAGTTATAAACATCAGAGAGCGTTTAGCAAATCAAAATTCAGACGGTCAAAAACCAACGGATGCTGCAATCAACGAATTGGTACTGCGTGAACAAAAGGGTCTCATTTTGACTGGAGAATTACTTTCAATGCACGAACCAGAACTTCCTATTGTATTGCCTCAATGACTGTGTCGGCCGGGCCGGGCGACGAACGGGTCACTACTGTTTTTGATTTAGTGATAGACGGCAAATCTGATGTGCCGATAATCTTTCCATCCCTCATCCAGTAGAGCTTTAAGTCAACAAACGTATTCATGTTCCAAAACATCCTTCGTGATGCGGAGGGAAACTTGAAAATCATCCCGTCAAAATCTTCTGACTTTTCTTTCACAAACATAAGGCCCTGAGACCATTGCTTTGGATTTTCCGCAATGATAAGTTTTAATTTTTTACCCTCAACTTCCTTTATTTCGATACGATATCCATCCCATAAAGCTGTACTTCCAAAAAGAGACGGCCAATATCGCATGACAATAAATACACCGAGGCTAAAAATAGAACAGAATAAAAAGACAAACAAAAGAATATGTTTCAAAGTAAACATAAAAAATAATATATAAAATTTCTAATTTATTATATTGAAACTCTGTTCATGCTCCAACAACAACCTTATTTTAAAATCTTACATTTACCGTTTAATAACGTTTCAACTTCACCATACAACTACAACTTGTCTGAATTGCGCTACAATAAATTACACCTATGTCGCAAGCAGAACAAACTCTCCATGCAAAACTCGTGGGTCAGCATACACACACAGACACTCAATTATGGATGAGATCCATTGTGTTTAGTATATGCGTAAGTTTGTTTATAGGAATATACTACTTTATTCAAAGAGATTTTATTTCTATAGAAACAATCAATGTCATTATTGCCGATGTATCATTTATTTTAATAGGACTATCCTTTGGTTTAAGTTCAGTTTGTTATTTCTGGAATTTTGCAGATCAATATATTGTGTATCGCAAACATATTGGTCTGACAGGATTTGTATATGCATGGCTGCATTTGACTCTATCTTTCCTTATCTATCCTGCTTTTCTGCGTTTTAGTCAATACTCTATCTCGGACATATTTTATCTTAAATTTTTTTATGGAGTTATTGCATTTATTATTTTTACGGTAATGGCGATTATTTCAAATCGTTTTGCCGTGCATGAGTTGGGAGGAGTCATGTGGAGAAGATTATTACGGGTAGGATATATAGGCTATATATTTGTCCTTTTCCACTTTGTGCCGATATTCTGGCTGATATGGATCAAATGGGCGATGCAGCTGAGCACCTATCCCAGACTTCCTCCTTTTAATCTTTTTCTGTTTTTTTTCGGTTTGTTAGTATTGATTTTGCGCGCGGCTCTTTTCATTACGACCTTGCATTTGTTTAATCAACATTCTCCAGACAATAAATAACATCTGACTTGACGAAGTTTAAAAACCTGATACTATAAAAATACGAATTGATATATCATTGTGACTCAACATAAACATCATCACGCTTCTCCATTTCTAGTCATTACCTTATTAATGACCATTGCTTTTAGCATAGGTTATATGACTAATATGGCGATGGTAGTCACTTTTGCGTCACAAAAACAAGGTGCAATCGGACTCACTACTCCAGGTGCTCCAACTGCAACTCTTATACCTACTACTCGCCCGACAGTGGCTCCTACCGTACCACCCGCCAACTCAGCACCTGTGCCAACATCCGGTCCTGTTGCTGTCTCTACTCCTGCCATCGGTGGACCAAAACCTCCTAGCGGATATTATTGTATTGATGATGTTGATCCAGACATGTGTGATGATAACTCTAGTCATCTCGTGCCAAAAGGCGCTGGTGGAGCAACAGGCTCATGTGGCACTATCATGGAGCAGGTACACAAACTAGTCATGGCTCTTCCTCAGGATATGAAAATAGACGGCGGAAATGGAGTACGTGATTATCTCACTACTGCAGTTTCAAATTCATGCCACTCTACCGGCCCACATCCAAAAGGCACCTATGTGTCCACGCGCCTTGTCATAGACGCATTTAGACTTGCAGGTTTTTCTGAACTAGATCCCAACAACGCTTCAATGGTGAGCCCAAACGGGTTATTTAGCTGGTGGCAATCTCCTCCATCTGGATATAGCTATATTCCATACACTCCTACTGTAATTCAAGAATTTGGTACCGGCAAACGTGATCTTACTGGATGCGTCGCTTTTCTTAAAACTAGCTCAAGTTATCACATAGGCATTGTAAATAAATTAGAACTCTTTACCGTAGGCGGTGACGGAGTTTTCTCGATATTGCAAGCTGGTTCAAAAATGTATATTGACCGCTTCCCCATGACCGGGTGGTCAATACGCAATACATCAACAAATCAAACAACTACCAACGGGCTGACAGGATTTGGCTGTCATACATAGTATTCACTCTATATGCAATCTGAAGATAATAATGTACTAACCTTTATACGTCAGAACTGGATAGCAATCAGTTTGGGTGGACTCGCAATACTCAGTGTTTTATTTATTTTTATTTCAATTTTTACTCGAAATAAAAACCAGGCTCAACTTGATAACACAAATTCCACCACTCAGCAAGAAACCAATCTTGAACCTACACCAACCCATACTGTAGAAATGAAAGCGGCGATAAACGAAGCAAAAGAAGCTGCTGTAGAATACGATACACAAGTTGCCAAGATACGTGCTGATTTTCCCTGGTTGAGACGCCTTCCTTACGCAAAGGAACGTTTTTACATATATTATGATCTGGAGCAGGATAAATTTATTGGCAAACTGTACCCAGGACCTGGAGACAACGTGGAACAAATGAAATCTATGATTATCAGTGATTTAAAGACATTAAAAGAAATTCCTGCGGATCAATATCCGATCGAGTGGCAGATACAACCACTACCATAACCCTTCTTCCTTCATGCTTAAATATCCTTTATTACTTATAATGATGTGATCGACTAGATTAATACCGAGTAAATCGCCCGCGCCAGCCAATTTGCGGGTAACTGCTATATCTTCTCGTGACGGATCTAGTGATCCTGATGGGTGATTGTGTGCGACTATGATCGCAACAGCATGATGAAAAAGTGCTGGCTCAAATACTTCCCGGGGGTGGACGATACTTGCATTGACTATGCCGATAGACACTGTCTCTTTATGGAGCAATCTGTTACGGGCATCTAGATACAAACCGACAAAATATTCTTTTTTTAGTGACTTTATATCAGCGCAATGAGCAAAGACATCCTCAGGCGTATTGACTAGTGGTAATTTGTCATCCTCAACGCCTGTCAATCTTCTAGAAAGCTCAAACGCAGCAATGATGACACTTGCCTTGCCTCTATCAATCCCAGCGACTTTGATAAGAGATTCAAATGAGGCAGAAGGAAGTTTATTCTTCCCGACTTTTGCAAAAATCATCTCTGCGAGCTCAACAGCATTTTTTCCTTTTATTCCGGTTCTGAGCAAAAGTGCAAGTAGCTCAGTATCTTTTAAACCTGATACACCGAGAGAAGAAAGTTTTTCTCGTGGACGTAAATGAACAGGCAACTCTGTAATTTTCATAAAGAAGATTATTGTAACAAAAAGAAATGCTAAACCTTTATGACTCTTTTATATCAAATATGTATACATTGCTGATTTTTAAGCAATAATTATGAATTACTAACAACTCATTGTGTATTTTGTCATCCCGGACTTGATCCGGGATCTCATCACTAAAGATGCCAACGGGTAGGCTGAATTGAGCTCTCACCTCATCGGTAGACAGACAGCACGACAGCGAAAACAGATTGCTTTGTCCTGGCCAAATCAGCGGGTCCTCACAATGACGCAGAAAAAAACGCTACGCGTTTCACGCTTCACGTTAGACGAAATGCGTTATAATAATATATTCATCAGTTGTTTTTTTATGGCACCAGAAAATCAAATAAATGTGAAAATTCCTGAAAATCTATACGTTCTTTTTTCTGATATGGTGGTTGTGACCAAAACAGACTATGGAATCGTTTTAGATTTTGCCCAAAGTGTTGCTGGCTCCAACGAGCGTAGAGTTGTCTCACGGATCGGCATGTCTTCAGAACATATGAAAGCGTTGATTCAGGTACTCCAATCTAAATTGGAAGACGATAAGCTTCCACTCAACCTCAAACCTGAAAAAAAGAAAGTTAATTAACGCGTTCTACTGTATGTTTAAAAAAAATCGTAATCTGATCATTATTGCTCTTATTGCTATTGTTAATGCGCTGGGTTATGGCATTATCATCCCTATTTTGTACCCTTACAGCATCAAATTTGGCCTGACTGATTTTCAAAATGGATTACTATTTGCTACTTTTTCTTTTTGTCAATTTATCGCTACACCAATCATTGGAAGATTATCAGACAAATATGGCCGCAGACCTCTTCTTATTATTTCCATAGCTGGTACCGCGCTTTCATTTCTAATTATGGCTTTCGCACCAAACGCTCTTTTTTTATTCATTGCTCGAGCATTAGATGGCATTACGGCTGGAAATATACCTGTGGCATCAGCTGTCATCACTGACACCACCGAACCCAAAGATCGAGCAAAAGGATTTGGGATTATTGGCGCATCATTTGGTTTTGGATTTATCATTGGACCGGTCATATCCTCACTTACTGTCAACATCTGGCAAGCTCTCCCATTTCTCATTGCCGCTGGTGTCTCGCTCATTGCAGTGCTTATGACTGCGCTTTTTTTACCCGAAACCAACAAGCATTTAGGTGAAGTTTCTCATAAAAAACTATTTAATTTTGATAAATTATTACACTCTCTGACAAATAAAGCCATAGGCTCAACTCTTCTTATCACCCTTCTATTCAATACAGCTTTTTCCATGTTTATTTACACGTTCCAGTCAGCATCCTTTCATCTCTACCACATGAGCGCGAATCAAATTGCACTCGTCTTTAGTATTTTTGGGGGGTTGAATTTGATTTCGCAAGTGGTTACTCTAGGTTTTGCCACAAAAACATTTGGACTCAAGTCAACATTCGTTGGAGCTCTTATCTGGACGGCGAGTGCATTCATCGCTCTTTATTTTGCTAAAACTATTTTTTCCTTTATTGCAGCTAATATATTTCTTGGATTGGTGAATTCATTTATTCAACCTTTATCCCAAACGATTTTGTCGGAAGAAACTGATCAGAAGGAGCAAGGTGAGATACAGGGAGTAAATGCTTCTTACATGAGTATCGGACAAATCATCGGCCCCATCGTAGCGGGAGGTTTGGCAACTATTACCATCAATCTGCCTTTTATTGGCTCTGGTATTCTGGTGTATATTTGCGTATATCTGGCGTTCCAAATCTTCACTCATTTACCAAAAAAAGTTCATCTGGAGCCATAAACTTATCTCTGACTTTACTTTTGACCTCCCGCTCTGTTTAGTGATCATCTTCCTTACTAATAGGGAGATTTTTATTTATTTCTTCTTCCTGATTTTTTGAGATACTAAGCTTTTCAATTGCTTTGGTGCTCACTGTACATACTTTAAAACTAATCCTTCCTTAACCACTTTACACCCAGATATACAAATGGCGTTTCAATCACCGACATACAGCACTTCAACAACCAATAAGGTATGATGATGCTCAATAAAAACGAAAAATTTGCTCCGAATGATAAATCTAACGAATAGAAAGCCAACGTCATAAAAAGCACTGTATCACATAATTGAGAAATTACATTCGAAAGATTATTGCGCAGCCAAAGACCAGAATGACCCAAACGTTTTTTTAATCTGGTAAATATCGCTACATCTAAAAAATCAGACACAAGTAAGCGATCAGACTTGCAGCGGCGATTCTCACCGACCCTCCGAATATGGTATCAAAAGCCTCTTCTTTTTCGACAAAGCGTGGAGATGGAGGAAGGTAGGTTACAAAAAAGGCAAAAGCAAAAATAAGAAATACGATGATTAAGCCACAACGAACTACACTTTTGGCGCGATCTCCACCATACACCTCAGCGATAACGTCGTTAATAGAAAAAATAATTGGTAGCAAAAATATCGCGATACTTGCATTGAGCTTAAAGTTGCCCACATGAAGAAGTGGAAATGTTTTGACACCCATCAGCTCAGCCCCCATCAGACAGAAAATATATAAAGAAACAAGAAAATCCATTTTGTGAATGTGAGATATTGGAAATAATTGAAAATTCGACATGTAATAAAAATAAATTAGTAAAAAATAAAAAAGGTTTGGCTTGTTTTATCAAGCAAAAAGAAAGAAGGAATGGGGAGAATAATTATTGCAGGGATCAACTCGTGGATTCATGGACTCAAAAGCATAATTTTTATTCAAAGTGC
>CAZNUT010000026.1:0-20166 GCA_964576365.1 uncultured Gammaproteobacteria bacterium | reverse complement strand
GAGGCTGGCAGGCCTTCAACCTGAGATTGTTACATGTTACATGTTGCGTGTTACATGCAGATTGCTACGTGTTTACATAGTGAAAACGTTTTACATGATTTTCTTGGCTACGGAGAGTATTCCCTGCTTCCAGCCTACCGTGTGAGTTGTACCCGAACCACGTGATTTAATCTCAATATAATGTTTTTCATACCATTGATATGCCCTGATAAGAGCCTGTGAATTTGAAAATTGAGGATTCCAGTCAAGTGTTTTCTGAATTTTTTCTGTTGAGACAAATGAATCTTTATCTGCAGTGTCATATACCCATTGATATAAAGGTGACAGTTTGAGAACTTCAAATAAACGTAACGCCAGCTTTATCGGCTTTGCAGGTGTAGACATCACTCGTGAGGATGAATGAACTGCGCGAAAAAAAGTGGTGAGATCTTCTTTAACAGTGTCGTATCTGGTAGATCCGACATTAAATGTATCATTTACTTTTTTCTGATCTTTCTCGACTAGACAGCGATAAATCGCATCGCATAAATCCTCAACCTCGAGTAGCTGATATCGATTATTTCCCGATCCGATGACTGGAATTTTTTTTCCGTCCTTCACCCAGTCAAATAGAATTTCAAAAACACCCAATCGATGAGTTCCCAGAAATGTCTTCGGACGAATAATGGAAACAATCAAACCTTTTTTTCGATATGACTCACACTCTTTTTCTGCCAATATTTTACTCTCACCGTATGCCCCAACCCCCACTAGTTGATCTGTTTCATATATGGGATGCTTTTCAGGAACACCGTAAACGGCTGTGGATGAAATGTGGACAACTCGTAAGACCTTCTCTTGCAATGCCACCTCAAGTACTGTACCCGTTCCGTGCACATTAACTCGTAATATTTCCTCTCGACTTCGTAAAGGAAGTGCTGCCGCAGCATGAATAACCACATCACATCCTTTCATCGCGTGCCTTACTGCTTTTTCATCACAGACATCACCTTGACTGAATAAGGTACCTTCAGGATACTCACTTTTATCAAGTACTTGCGCGATATCAAAGATATGACTTTTCAGTCCTTTTGAAGCAAGATATCTCGCAAGATGCAGTCCCAAAAAACCCGCCCCACCAGTGATAAAAACGTTCATGTAAAAATATCTGTAAATATATGTGACAATAGAATCATATTATCCGCCTGTTGTATCTTCAATAATATCTTGTTGCTGATTTCCAGAGCCTTGAATACCCTCAAACCGATTGCTGTAAATATCAAGACGACTTTCGTTAGGGCGAAGAGGAAAAAATTGATCTCGATCTTCACTATCAGAAAGCTGCGGATGATTGGATATAATCACTCCTCCATCTTGCAACCCTTTTATCCTAACTTCACTCCTTACTATCTCACCGTTGTCACCAGGTAAATCCATCACAGTATAAAGCACTTTGGGAGGTTCAATAACAAATACCAAATCGCCATTCAGATTATTTACTTCAACTGCTCCCATATTAGGTTTCAAATTAATATTGATAATCGATTACTTTTTCACCTTCATCATCCTCTTCATCTGCGTAAGTACACGCTGGCAATTGCGTCCTTCTATCTCGAATATCTTTGGCTTTTCTCCATGTATCTGCAATTCAATTTTGACACGGATAATACCTCCATTTTTCTCTTCCTCATATATCATGCGGCCAGTATTAATCTCTTCATAAGTGTCAATATATCCCTGAACATACTCAATCAATCCATCTACATCTTTCATGTTTTCGCCGGAAACATTTTTCTTTACGACTTCAAGGTGTTTGGAAATTTTCTTTGGAATAAGTAGTTGCAGAATATCCCGCGTTGTCAAAATACCCACAGGATGGGATTCGCCGTCAATCACTACCACACTCCCTATATTGTGAGAAAGGATGTTGCCGATAGCTTCTGCTATGGATTGACTCCCATTCATCATGAGGGTGGTGGTTTTGGCAAAATGTTTAACTTTTTTATCTAAAAATATCTCTCTATCCCTGTTCACTTCCCGCCCGCGGCCACCATTCTTCTTGCTGACACCAGGGGCGATCATATAGGGAATCAGATCATAATAACTCAACACACCTTTGAGCTTCATGTTTGCATCAATTACTACCAACTTTGAAAATTTATGCGTTTTAAAGAGCTCGATCGCCTTTCCGACACTATCGTCCCCCATCACGCAGGTCAATGGTTGCTTTTTCTCTGCAAGAATCTGATTGATCGGTGACTCTGCTTCTGTAGATGTTTGAATGATCGAGAGAACACGGCGGGCTGATGTAATACCCATAAATGTATTCTCTTCATCAAAAACAGGTAAGTAATGTACTTTTGATTCCATCATCATCTGAGCAATACGATCCAGTCCATCTGCTGGAGATATATGTGGCGGATGAAATACATGATGCTCTACTTTACTTTTTCCTGGGGTCCATGAACGAATCAGCGCATGATATGGGTTGATGATCCCGAGAAAGATGTTGTTGTCATCAAATACAAACGCAGCATCGTGCGAACTTTTGAGCTTGCCAAGAGCAGTGGAAAGCTGATCGGAAGGTGAGACGGTGATGATACCGGTTTTTTTGAGGACGCGCTCGATATGCTTCATAGTAAAGAATAAAATTACTAATGACTAATTACCAAGTAATAATTGGCAATATCTAATCCCTGCTTTGCGCAGGCAGGCCTGAAAGCTTAAATCTAAAACCTTTTACCTTTTCACTCTTAACTTTTACCTACAACTCTAATAAGCTAACAGCTAAAACCTTCAACCTATAACCTAAAACAATGTGCCGCTGGTGAAATGCCACTTGCTGATATGAAGAGTCGGCATGAGGCCGATAAGTTCTCCCTCAAAGCTCGCAAGTGGTGTCAATCTATCCTCTATAGATATCACATTATTGAGAGCATCTGGGATGCTTTGATTAAATCTGAGATTTTTGACCGGTCGCACTATCTTGCCATTTTCGATAAGAAAGGTTCCGTCGCGTGTCATACCGGTAACATTTAGGGTTTTTGGATTCAATACGCGCACGTACCAGAGCCGGGTGACCAGAAGACCCTTTTTCACGGATTTAATCATATCCTTGCGCTTTGCATTACCTTCTTTGATATACAGGTGTAACGGAATAGGCCCAAGTGTATTCGGAGCTGGTAGAGCATGTCCTGTATTTTTCATCTGAAATCGTTGAGCATTGTATGAATCATATGCGATTTCTCTCAAAATGCCATTTTCTATCATGGTGACTGTTTTTTTTGGCTGGCCTTCAAAGTCAAATGGCATAGGAAAAATCTGCGGATGATACGGATCATCAATGATTGTGACATTTTTGCCAAACACCTGTTGACCCATCTTGCCTGAAAGACAACTGGCTTGCTCGTGATAAATACGGGCGTTGGGGCCATACCACTGGAAAAAAGCTACCATCTCCGATACTGCCTGCGGCTCGAGGATGACTTCATATTCACCTGGCTCTATATCTGTGGGATCAGCACTTTCCAGCGTCTTGGTTACTGCTGTTTTTGCAATCTCTGTGGCTTTCACACCGTCGACCGTACGAGCGACCCCGGCAGCAAACCCACTTGAATTTTTGCCTAAAACAATGGTGGATAAATTGCAGCTTGAACCAGCATGATAAGCCCATACGCCTAGTGAATTGGCAACTGCTAGCTCAGAGGTGTCGTTTGCACACGCACCTGAAGCTATAAGATTTTTACTTGATGCTTCCTTGATCACTGTGTGTACAGCCTTCGCCATCTCTTCTTCACTGGCTTCAAACACAGTATGATCTGTTTTTGGGATAGGATGAGGACCCGGCAATGAAACGAAATACGGGTCTGGTTTTTGCAGCAAAGCAAGTTTGGTGGCTTTTGCAACTAAAGCTTTGAGCGCAGCTTCAGAAAAATCGTTACTGGATGCAACGCCAATTTTTTTGTCTTTGATGATTCGTACGGAGATTCCCACATCATCCCAGGCTACATTTTGATGGATTTCATTGTTTGCAAAACGGGTAAGTGCATTTTTGGAAACAGAAAGCAACACTTCAGTCTGATCAGCCTTGGATAAGGATAATACTTTTTCAGCAATTTGTTTTAATTTCTGTTCTCCTAACATATATATTCTAAAAATATGAAAATTTTACTCCGCTTCATGAGGATCATCCCTGTTCTCACCTATCAATTTTGCTTCTGTTGATATGAAAATTGCTGTTGATCTGGCGAGCCGACTACATCTGCCAATGGTGCAACCGCTTCTACAACTGCATTCAAATCAGCAAGATCAGAAAAAAGACGAATACCTTTTTCAGTTCCCCGAACAGGCTCAGCCAATCTTTTAACATATTCATCAATAGCTGCAACATTTTCTGGAGTAAGTTGACTAGACATATGTAAAAATAAATAATAATGACTAATTACCAAGTAATAATTGGCAATATCTAATCCCTGCTTTGGGCAGGCAGGCCTGAAAGCTTAAATCTAAAACCTTTTACCTTTTCACTCTTCACTTTTAACTAAAAATTACCATTTCACCACTCCTACCTTCACCTTCCGGAAACGGGCGGGGCTTGCGCCATGACCGGTATACATCACCTGGCTGGGCTGGCCTTTTCCGCAGTTTGGCGTACCCCAGACCGTCCATTCATCACGCCCGCAAATCGCGTCGCAACTATTCCAGAATTGAGGCGTGATACCTTGATAAGTGGGATTTTTGAGCATCCGTACTTTTTTTCCATTTTTGATTTCCCAGGCAATTTCAGTACCGAATTGAAAATTGTACCGCTTATCATCAATACTCCACGAACGGTTGGTGGACATAAAGATGCCGTCCTTGGTGTCCGCGATAAGATCATCAAGCTTCCAAGCCTTACCAGTCCCCTCTTCACCACCTGGCTCAAGATTGATGTTTGTCATTCTGATCATTGGCAGCCGGCTCCATGATGACGCACGGACTGTGCCATTACTTTTTTTGTCATAACGAGGATTGATTTCATGCAGTTTTGTGACCGTATCACGTGATGTGATGTAGTCTTCAAACATTCCTTTTCGCACCAGATACGTCCGCTGAGCCGGCACACCTTCATCATCATATCCAAATGTACCGAGTCCCCCGGGGATAGTCGCGTCTGCAGTGAGATTCACGATCGGTGAACCATACTGAAAATCAAATAATTTTTCTGGTGTAAGAAAACTGGTGCCTGCGTACGATGCTTCGTAACCAAGTACTCTATCAAGTTCAACCGCGTGTCCGCAGCTTTCATGAATTTGAAGGGCAAGTTGATTGCTATCCAGAATAAGATCCATTTCGCCACTCGGACACAAATCAGCTGAAAGCAAAGCTACCGCTTCTTCAGCTACTCTCGGCGCATGTTTTGCTAAATCCAATTCTCGCACGAGTTCAAATCCTTTTGTCTGATTTTGACCGCGGAATGAATTGGGGTAGGATCGATTTTGAAATTCAGATCCTTCTATAGCGGAAGCCTCGATGCCTGCGCCTGTCCAGATAATATCCTGTGTGATTTCCGAGCCAAGCGTAGAAACAAAATATTTTCGTTCGCGATTTGCCTGATACATTGCTTGCGAGATGAGGACTTTTGGATTGACGCGCTGGGCTTTATCTGCAGCAAGAAGAAGCTTGATTTTTTCATCTAGCGAAACAGCAAAAGGATCTTCTTTAAAAGGAGTTTTATATGTTGCTTTGATACTTTTTAATTCGTCCAACTGTACATCTTTTTGTTTGTATTTTGCAGAAGCTGCTGCCACGGCAAGCGCACGTTTGATGGTGGCATCTATACCATTTTGACTAAAATCATTTGAAGCTGCAAACCCCCATGCACCATTTTGGAGAACTCGAAGATTGTAACCAAGAGAATGTGATGATTGTAATGCTTCTACCACTCCGTCTTTGGTTGCTATATCTTCGCTATCCTGCTCGACAACCCGGACATCCGCATACATAACTGAAGGAATAAGTGAAAGTATTTGAATAGCAGTCTTTAGCATAGCCACATTATATACCGCGTATTTTATAATTCAATCTGTCTATCCAGATCAAACTACGATACGTTTCATTTGTAAGCTTCCCAGGGAGATTAATATATTTTTCACAAAGAGAAGGTATAATATGCGGATGGAATTTGCAATCGAACTAAAACTGCTCATATCACTGCTCATTGGAGCCGCCATAGGGCTTGAACGTGAAATACATGAAAAACATGATGAAGAACAAAGTGAAAAAAATGAATTTTCAAACATTGCTTTTATTGGCGTCAGAACACTCTCTCTTACCACAGCTTTTGGTGCCATGGCAGGAATAGTCTACGGCAATTATCACAGCATTTTTCTTGCAATTATAATCTTTTTTGGTTTGCTTCTTTTGGCTCACTATGCACTTACTGTTACATTGACAAAAGATCCTGGTGTCACCACAGAACTCGCAACCGCTTTTTGTTTTCTCATCGGAATAGCAATAGGTGTGGAACTATTACCTCTGCAACTTATTTTGGGGATAAGCGTAGTGCTTATGCTGATTTTATCCAGCAAAAACACAGTGAAAAACTTAGTAGGCGGTATAAGACGACATGAATTACAGGCTCTTATCACCTATGGCATTATCGCACTGGTTGTTTTACCTTCACTACCAGACAAAGCGCTCACTGTCGAAAACCTTCCTTATGCGAGAGATATAGTATCTTCATTAGGACTTTCGTTTGCACGATGGAGCCATCTCGAAATCATCAATCCATTTTCCATGTGGAAAATTGTGGCAATCTTCACCGGAGTTGAATTTCTGGGGTATATCCTTGAACGCTCTATCGGCGCAGGCAGAGGACAGATCCTTTCAAGTCTAGTAGGTGGATTTGTCTCTTCCACTGCCACTACTCAATCACTTGCAGCTCAAAGTAAAAAATCTCATTCTGCCAATCGTCTAGTCGGCGCTGCACTTCTTGCCACACTGGCAAGTTTTTTTTCATTGATACTTATTGTCTTACCAATCAACACTATCTTTGTCCTTCGTATATTTCCCACCCTCGCCATACTTATTCTCGGCTTTAGTATCGCAAGCTATATGTTTTTTCGGATGGAAGCTGAAAAAAAACAAAAAACAACTATCCAGCAAAAACAGAGCACTACAGTTTTTTCGCTCAAACCAGCGCTTATTTTTGCAAGTATGTTTATAGTTATCAAACTTGTTTCAAAAATTGCGCTTGAACTCTTTGGTCAAAATGGATTTTTAATTACATCGGCACTTGCTGCTTTTACTGGTATTGACGCGGTGGTCATCAACATTGCACAATTGGTAACAAATACTATCAATATGCGGCTCGCAGTGCTCGCGTTTATTTTGGTAAATGCAGTAAATTTACTCGCAAAAACTATATATATCTATCTGCAGGGATCGCGGGAGATGGCATGGAAGTATGGAGTCAGCGTAGCGCTTATTGTCGCATCAAGTTTTGCAGGACTTCTGATGATATAAACAATTTTTTAAATTTGAGCTTTGTACTTCTTTCCGTGACCAACATTCACATTGACAGGGCGGGATTTAATATGTTCGGGCAAATCTGCTTCATCCCATGCCTGAGCTTTTAAAATACCCAATGCGTCAAACGGTGCGCCAATACTTTCGGTATTGACCTTTTCTGGATCACGATTGACCATCACGCACACCGCAATTACATTCCCGCCTGTGGCTCGCACGAGATCTACTACTTTTTTCACTGATCCACCAGTCGTGGTCAAATCCTCAATAACCAGCACATTTTTTCCCGAAATCAATTTATCATAACCACGGGTAAACGCCATCGACTTATCGGGCATTTTTTCTGCATACACTCCCAAAATTTCTTTTCCTTTGAGTCTCGAAAGATGAAAAGCTGTCCACGTAGAAAGAATGATTCCGCCGAGGGCTGGCGCAGCGACGACATCGACATCGGTATTTTTGTATTTTTCTGCAAATAATACACCTACTTTTGACACTTCGGTAGTATGTGGATACAGCGCATCTTTGTTGACATACACCTCTCCGTGTTTGCCGGATGTGTACACAAAATGATCATCTGTGATGACGGCACCTAATTTTTTTAAAATATCTACTACCGAGACTTGCATATGTTATTTTTGCAAATAATAATTACTAAATTGACAGTCTAATTCTATTAAAAGACGATAAAAATTTTCTTGGATGCAGGTCATTCTGAGCGTAGCGAAGAATCCAGTTCTATTTTTTTGCTTCTGGATGCTTCCCCTCCGAATCGGAGGGTCAGCATGACAAAATGGACGATGAGTCATTCTCAATTATTTCTAATATCATTGATACTTTCCTGCAACTTTTTCGCTTCCGCTGCGGCTTTTGCGGCAAAATCTGGTCCACTTCCCGCATATATCACTGATCTGCCAACGGTGACGATGAGTCCTTTTTTGTCTTTTGTCAAACCAGCCTTGAGAGATTCTTCCAGATCGCCCCCTTGAGCTCCTATTCCAGGCAACAAAATCGGCATATCGCCTGCTATCTCTCTTACCCTTTTCAATTCTTCAGGATAGGTAGCGCCAACTACAAGCATACAATTTTTATTTTCATTCCATGAGGCGACGATCTGCCCTGCGATAAATTCATAAAACATCGCTCCCCCTTCCAACACAACATCCTGCAATTCATCCGAACCTGGATTTGAGGATTTACACCAGAAAATACTTCCTTTATCCGTCCGGTCAAGAAATGGCTGGAGTGCTTCTTTACCGGGGTAAACCTGAAGCGTGATCGCATCTGCCTGCAAATAATCAAATGCAAATTTTACATACCCTTCATTGGTGCTTCCGATGTCTGCACGTTTTGCATCAAGTATAAGAAATAATTCAGGGTGTTGTTTTTTTATATATTCGCACGTTTTTTTGAGCTGAGTGATACCTTCTGCGCCGTAGGCCTCATAAAATGCTGAGTTTGGTTTGTACCCCATGACATACGGATGCGTAGCGTCAATGATGGCTTTATTAAATGCAAAAATCCAGCCTGCAGAATCTGTGAAATCCGCTTTTTTTAGATCCGCGGGAATCTTTTCGTAGACAGGATCAAGCCCAATACAAAGAAGTGAGTTGTTTTTGCTAATAGCAATATCCAACTTTTCATAAATATTCATCAGGCTCAGTATATCCAAGCGCCTTTCTATTTACAATAGTTTAGATTCGATAATCTTTCGAGTATTTGACATGGCTCTAGTCGTTTGATAAAATATCGTCATATGGAAAACTTTGCGGAACGGTATAACATAAAGAGCGATATGGAAAGCACTGTGACTCAACCAGGTCGTTCGGTCATCGATATAGACCCAGAAACAAGTCTGAAACTTGCAAAACTCAATGCTCGGCTGGGTGCAGGTCTCATTGCAAAAATGTACTTAGAAAATTGTAAAGATTTGCCTGAGAAAGAAAGAACTACAATACTTACTTCAGCTTTTCAGAAAGAAATACGTGACAATACTGAATATAATGAGGAAAGAGTTAAACAGGGCTTCGAACCCGATCTAGCATTTGAGTACATAACCAATCTGTGTCGAGCTGAACTTGAATCCCTCCCTTCTCAACCGCAATAAGCCATAAGCATCCATAAAATGATCGACGATAGTCTCACTGGTGAGTCCGATATAACAGTCTGCAAGTGGTTTACTCACATGGCGCGCTATTTCTGAGCGGGAAGGTACACTGACATGGTGTTTGGCGAGTGAGTACTCAAACGCCTGCATAATAAATTCATGAACATCAGTGAGCGTCCCATCAAGATCGAAAAACACAGCTTTATAATTTGACATATGTTGCCTCGTTATTGCCGGAAGTAAAATTGGCAAACAATCTCATCGTCTCTTCGGCGATCTTTTTTATCGATTCGTCTGAAAAAAAAGCACAATGAGGCGTTATCAAAACATTTTTATGTGAAAGTAACGGATGATCTGGCGAAAACGAAGCCTCATCTTCAAGTACATCAAGCCCGACGAAACGGAACTTGCTGATATGCCGAAGTAGTGCTTGCGTATCAATAAGCCCTCCCCGCGCGGTATTAATAAGAATGCTTCCTTCTTTCATCATATCCAGAATCTGATCGTTGATCATATGATGTGTACTGTCAAGAAGCGGTGCGTGAAGAGATACCACATCAGCAGTTTTTGCCAACTCTTCGAGTGGGAGGTATACAAACCCTATCTCTTTTGCAGCATTTTCATTTTTGTATACATCATAAGCAAGTAGCTTCATACCAAATGCTTTTGCCATGCGCGCGGTCTCGAGACCTATTTTTCCCGTGCCTACGACTCCCATCGTTTTTCCTTTGAGCGCAAATGCCATATAGTTTTTGTGGGAAAAAGTACCTGCGCGAATTTCTGCCTGAGTAGAATAAATATTTCGGGCGCCCGCAAGAAGAAGCGCAAACACATGCTCTGCGATATTGTATGAGCCATAATCAGGAATATTTTTTACCTCGATCCCTCGTGCTTTGCAATAATCCAAATCTATGTGATCTGTGCCTACAGTGCGGGTGATGAGCAATTTGAGATTTGGAAATTGGACTAAAATCTCTTTTGTCGCAGTTGATGCTGTTTTTATGGTGGCAATCTCTGTATTTTTTTGCTCATCTTTGGTAGCTTGCTGCAAAGATTTTTCTGTTATGTCGCCTTCTATAAATTTTTTGAGGTAATTGTCAATATCAAAATGGGTAGTATGCATATTTAATGTGTGAAATAACAACTAACGTTCCTGCACACTCCTATAATAAACGGTAAGTAGTATAAGAGCAATATGTTCTTCTGGACTCAGGAATCTTTACATATACCTCCACAAATTTCTAAACCGCATCAAGGTGACAATGAATTATTTGGCCCGTGGGATATCATACTACCTCCAGATAATAATAACGGCGCATCCGGTGTTGAAATTACCATTCACTATGATCACCCTGCTATTGTTGTTTCACAACCACCTTCTCTTCCCCCGGATATTGTGAGGAAAATATCAGCAGCTACGATTGCTGTGGAAGAATTAAATCCAACAACTGGATCAAATATAAATTACTTCAATTATGAGCAGACTCCCATTGGATTGCGCTTAATATCTATATATAAGCACGACGGAAAAATTGTAAATACCTTCCCAATATGATGAAACTATTACTATTGGTAATCGCACTATACCTGTCATTATGCCCGAAGAATAGGAACATTATTATCAATTTTTTAATCAATCTATGAATGCGGAAAAAGCATTTGACCCATTTGAAGGAGCGCAACTGGTAGATGTGCAACCTACAATTAAATTCAAAGGAACAATAAATGCACTTACTCAAAATCCATTTACATATATACAACCCGGACAAGTTCTTCTTTCTCTGCCACCAGATGATACGATTGTAGGCGTATCTTATAAAAAGGCAAAAAAACTTGGATTTGATATAAAACCTGAATTTGTCCAAGCATCAAATTATATCCAAACTCATATAGATGAATACTTAAACAGAACGCCTGAAGATTATGATGAATAAACAAAACATTACATATTTCACACCCAAATAGCATATGGCATTTAATCCACTGGGAAGCGCAAAACCTGTACGATATGTCCCCGATAAAGTCACAGGTGGAGGTGAAGAATACACCATTCCCACCCGGTATAAAGAAAAAAATGGAGTTTTAAAAGGTAGAGATTATGTCACGCGTCAAAGTCCTATAGATATGATTGCAGGTTTTGTAGAGCTTCAAATCGGTGAGGACACAGACCTGACTACGGTACAAATTTCAGTGCCAAAAGCGTTAAAGATGGGTATTGACCCACTCGAATTTCTTGATTTATCTCACGATTCTTCCTGAAGACGTACGATGATATTGACCAAATTCACTTACCTGCCTTAATTGTGCATCGGTAAGCACTGGCCCTTCCACACACATGCGCCAACCGGTAGGATCTACACAACACTGACCACAGATACCGATACCGCATTTCATATACCGCTCAAGAGAAAGTTCAAACGGTATTTTCTTTTCCCAGCATATATCAGCAATCTTTTTTTCCATCACTTCCGGCCCCACCACATAGACTTTATCATATATATTATTTTTTATTTGAGAATAAACATTTGGTATTTTAGTATTTTGGAAATTAGAATTTAGAATTTGAGATTTAAATACGTCTGTATTATACCCTTTATACCCTTCCGATCCATCATCTGTTGAAAGATGCAAAACAACACCAATCTCCTCCATCCACGAGCGAAATAAAAGCTCATCTTTTGTCCGGGCTCCAAGAAATAAATGTACATTGATTTCATGTTTCCTCGCTTCCTGCGCCAAGTATGAAAGCGGCACTATGCCATATCCTCCAGCGACCAAAGCGATAGAAGAACCTTTTTCAGGAATGGTAAATGCAGTACCGTATGGCCCGCGGACGCCAACCAAATCTCCCTCTTCCATGAGATGAAGAGCTTTGGTGCTTTCCCCCACCGCAGCAACCGAGATCATTGTACCTGTTTTATCTTTACAGATGATCCCAAATGGTTTTTCATCATAGCCCGGTATCCAAACCATCACAAATTGTCCCGGTTTACCAGTCAGATCGGTATCGAGAATAAATGTCTTCACGCGACTGTTTTCAATGATGATTTTTTTTATTTGTACTGGAAAGGGTTGATCAGATTTTTTCATAGAGCTATCATGCTCAATGACTAATGCTGCCAATATTATTATAACTTTAACACAACTTAGACGCGCTGGCGAAGAGATGATTTATATCAAAGTAGATAGATTTGTTTTTGCCTGAAGCAGTGTGTTGATTAACGACATTCTCACAAGTGATATAAATTCATTTTGTTGCGTTGAATCTTCATATAAAGCTTGCATACTTGGATGATATCTACCCTGATTTAAAAATGATAACTCTCTCAAAGAACGGGTCATCACCACGCGCCAAAAATACACCAACTCAGCATGTGAACTAAAATATTTTTTTTCTTGGGCTACGTTCAAAAATATCTCCTGCAAATCTGTTCTTAGTGTCAGATGTGTGTACATTCTGCCCGCATCCCAACCTTTACGTGCTAAACCTAAACCTTCCAAATCAATCATAAAAGTACCCGATTTATCACCCAATTGTATGTATCTCCAATTGTTAGGGTTGCCATCCTTGTGCGCGGTTTGAAATGGAATCGTGTCAATAGTCAACTGACTTTGTTGCAAAAGACTTGTTACTTCTTCCGCTTTCACGACTTCCTCAGATATTTGAGCCTTCGCTATAGAAAATCTTGCAAAATTTAAAACACCATCCAACCCCTCTTCATCTTGACTATCACGATAACCAAATTCTGAGACTGGAATCACATCACCAATTGTGTTAAGTGCATCAAAAAATGCAGAAAAATGAGTGGCGGGATGGTCAAAATCAAGTTCTCCAAAATGACCAGCTACAGTGTACGACTCATACTGAGGAACTGTCAGAATTTTGAAGTATTCTCCATGTGATTGCTCGTAGTCGACCTGTATACCATCTGTGACAAACAGAGGAAAATATAAACCGCGTTCGGCAAGCTGTTTTTTATATTTTTCTATGATGCGATAATTTTCAACCTCATAACCTACTGAAGGTTTGCAAACAGCTCCCTTTTCATCAGAAAATAATACAGGCTTGTTTGAAGTAGATTTACTGTCATTGTAAACATATCCTGTGTCTACCCGTGGATCATCGAAGGAGAGATCAAAGCGCCGAACTTCTTGATTATTACACATTTAGTGTGTAATTATACCGTAAATGGCCATAAATTTCACTGAGATATAGCACCAATCCTTGAACAAAGAAGCATAAGTAGAAGTGGAGCGAACTTTCAAACCTTGCTCGCGATTCCCCGCACCTCATCAAGTGACGAAATATTCTCTTGCTCCATAAAAAGCTTGATCTCATCACTCACCTTCTTGAAGACGTCGATACCGCGGTAATAAATACCTGACCCTATTCCCACCGCAGTCGCACCTGCCATGATGTACTCGATGGCATCCTCTCCAGTATTTATTCCGCCCGTTCCGATGATGGGGATTTTGACTGCTTTATATATATTTGATACTGCCCGCACGCCGATTGGTTTTATTGCAGGCCCGGACAACCCGCCAACTTTATTGGTGAGAATTGGCCTTCGAAGTTTAATATCTATCATCATGCCCGAGACTGTATTTATGGCTGTGATAGCATCCGCCCCCGAAGCCTCTGCAGCTTTTGCTATCTCGGCGATATCCGGACTATCTGCAGAAAGTTTGGCAAAAACAGGCAGATTTCCGACTGTTTTTTTCACAGCTCCCACCAGATCACTGGTCATTTTGGCATCAAGCGCGAACATACGGCCAAAATCATCTTCTGTATTGGGACAAGATAAATTCAACTCTATCGCCACAACTCCGGTATATTTCATTTTTTCGGCAATCATTTTGAAGTTGTCTATCTTGTCTGCAAACATACTGCCGATAAGCGGAATCGTGAGCGTTTTCACCATGCTCTCTATGATAGGCACTGCGTCGTCTATACCAGGATTGGAAAGTCCCACTGCATTATGTATCCCCTGCCCCCACGAATACACGGTCGGATTGTGGTGACCTGTTCTTTCAACTGGTCCGATAGACTTCAGAGTGACAGCACCGGCTCCTGAATTTTCGACATACTTGAGTGATGCTGCAGAGACTCCCATGATCCCGGAGGCGAGGATAGTAGGGTTGGAAAGAGTTATACCTGCGATAGTGATAGACAGAATAGACATAGAAGATTGCACAACTACTATACTTCATTCTCTGTACCTCTACAAGTCGTACACGTTGCTTTTGAATTTTGGTATACATACGTTTAAAATATGTATTTCTTATACTGGTTTATTAAATATGAAAGGACAAAAGCGTCATCATAAATCCATAGCTACTGAAGACCCTATGATGCCATTTGCAACACTCATAAATCCGAATGGGCTAGATGAAATAACCACCGAAAAAGCACTTCTAGAAAAAGCTCCGATCGGATTTGAATTTACACCAACCTATTCAAGTGCGGTTGACGAGAACACCGGCCAACTTGACTTAGGCTGCATAACGGAGTTTCATCCCGTCGAAAGCGCGGATCAGCAAATACGTCAAGGCGCCAATGGTCCCATTGAGCATCAATATAAATTCGTCACGGGAACAACGACAAATTAAAACACCTATGTCTCACGAACAAAAGAGAAATCCACCGCAACCCAACCCCTTGCTTGAAATGGCAAAAACTCATGGACTAATCGCTTTACAATATGCGGGACACAATCAGCTTATACAAGCAACAAGAGAAGGATACACAGCTTTACAATACTTAATTACTTATTGCAATAAGCCAGAAGCACAATCACCGTCTCATTACTTTCCATTTGAAGAATAACAACTCAAGAGGGCGGCTACGCAATGAGCCACTTTTGAAAATCTGAAGCTGACAGCGTATTCAGGACCTCATGTTTTGTCAACCAACCACGGCGAGCCACATCAACACCATACTTCATACCTAACATATCCCCCACTGCGTGAGCGTCGGTATCTACAATAAATTTCACTCCTTTATCTTTCCCCTCCTTCACCAGCACATCCGGAAGATCGAGCCTACTCGGACTTGAATTGATCTCCAGGGCTATATCACGCTCTTTCACAAAATCAAATATCTGTCGCCAGTCAAGATCTGCACCTTCACGCTGATTGATAAGTCGACCTGTCGGATGGCCAAAAATCTTCACTTTTTGGTGTGAAAGCGCCTTCAATACCCGTTTGGTTGCTGTCTCCCGCTCCTGAGTAAAGGAACTATGTAGAGAAACGATCAGATAATCTACATACTCGATTGCTTCATCAGGTAATGCTATTTCACCTGTCGGCAGGATGTCTACTTCATAACCTATAAAATAGTGTATGCCTGATGATCTTAATTGTTCATCAATATATGACTTTCGCTCTTTTGTGATATGGATGATTTCTTTTGCACTCAGACCCTTTTGACGCGGGTTGTGGTCGGTGATTCCTATGTACTTATAGTTTAGCTGTCTTGCCTGTTTCGCCAACTCCGCAGGAGTATTGGCGCCAAGATCGTGTGAGGTTGGAAACGGATATGAGCAGTGCATATGTAGATCTCCCTTCACGTCAGAAAGGGCCAAAAGTGAAGGAAGGGAGTGTTTTTTTGCCATTTCAAGCTCTTCATTCCCCTCTCGAATCTCAGGCGGAACATATTGAAGCCCCAAAAAATCATATAACTTTTCTTCGGAACTAAATACCTTATCCGGATTTATACTTTCTTTCTGCTGTTTTGCATTTGTCTTTATAACTTTATGAACTTTATAACTTGATGAACTTGATAGACTAGTCAATCCATACTCATTCAGCGACCATCCTTTTTTCAATGCGTACTCTCTCATTTGTATGTTATAAGCCTTACTCCCGGTGAAATATTGCAACATAGTGCCATATGTTTGTTCATCTTGTACTCGAAGATCTACTCTCACACCATCAGTAGTGAAAATTGAGGCCTTGGCGTCTCCTTTTGCAGCGACAGAATCTATAGATGGATGTTTCAAAAAATGATCAACAATCGCTATAGCATCCATATCTGAAGCCATGACTGCGATGTCCACATCTCCAATTGTGGACACACGCCTCCGCAAAGATCCCAGGACATCAATCCGCTTAATCAGTGGAGATTCATTCAAATAATCCGTGTACATCTGAGCTATTTTTGAGGCTTCAGAAATGAGAATTCTCTGTTCTTTTCCTACTCTTTTTTTATATAAATCAATACCTTGCAAAATGTCTGCCTGAGATTTCTCACCAAACCCCTCAAGCTTTGCCACCTCACCCTGCTGACAAACAAGAGCAAGTTGATCGACCACCGTATCCACGTCGAATAACTGAAACTGCATCACGAGGCGATATGCTTTTTTTGGACCGATTCCGGGCACTTCAAGAAGTGTAAAAACAGATGGTGGGATACCCTCTAAAAGTGATTCAAAATGTTCAGAGTGTCCGGTGAGAATAAGTTCTTTGAGCGCTGCGCCGATGGTCGCACCGATACCAGGGATTTTTGTCAGTCTACCCTCTCGCACCATCTGTTCAAAACGTTCTCCAAGGGTTTCTATTTTTTCAGCTGCCTTGTCGTATGCCATCATGCGAAAACGTACATTGCCGAATGTATCTTTGTCTGCTTTGAGAAGGAGTGCTGTGGAAATCGTACGCAACAGCTGCGCAAGTGTTTTGTTTGAATAGTTTTGTATACTCTGCATACATACGATTATACCCTGAATATTTTCAAGCTCGAGTTGACCTGTCACATGGTATGCATAACAACGAATCGCTTTTCACTCTCAATAAAGCCTACCTGACAAGCCCGGATGCATTTTCCCTCCATGATGCAGTGATACCACCGTGGAACAATAATCGACCTGGTAGCTGTAAAGTGCAGATAAAATCTCCAACAGCAATTTTACGTCACGACAAAATACATATTCGTAGCCGCTTAGCACAGGCAGGACTCGATGGCGTCTTTCTGAATTCACATGACCCTCAAAATCACACTATTAATCTGAAAAATTATGGCGCCGGTGCAGTACATCTCTTAGAAGGTACTGGCATACTGCAAACATTTTCCGCATCTCGTCCTTTGCAAGGGTATGAATTAGTGAGAGCAGTACAACAACAGGTAGAAGCAGAGGGAGCTCATCTTGTGTATGCTGACATGGAAGGAAATATATTTTCTGAAATGTCTGAACCCGAAGCACTTTTTTATTTAGGAGTGCAAGTGAATGATACAATCCTCTATGAGCCTGACCCTGAAAACAAAGATGCTATAGACGCGCACAAAGATGTCCGAGAAGAAACTGCGCGAAGATTAAGATCGGTAAAAGAGTACACACAAACACCCTTTGGAGTGACCACCACTGTACCCCTCGCGATTCATGGAGTATATCTTACATTGCAAACAGACTTGTATGGAGACCTGCACCATATATCATCTGTCCTTATGCATCCTCATCGATCACAATGGAAAGAAGCCAATGGAAATGGGTTAAACTCTGGTATTCGTCTTGAGTTTTATGGAGAACGACCGATCTCACGGGAGATACTTCCCGAATATGCATTTTTTACGGTACACCCAGAAAATATTGATGAAGTATAATGACGTTATGAACACATTTGCTCAAAATATCACTCAACAAATTGCGCAAAAAAAATCTCACATCTGTGTCGGACTTGATACTGATTATGCGAAAATCCCTGACATCGTCAAAAAAAATAAATCTGTCGAGGATGCTATTTTTGATTTTAATAAAGCCATCATCGACGAGACACAAGCCTATGCTATAGCCTACAAACCAAATTTTGTTTTTTATGGTGCATACGGGATTGAGGGACTAAAAGCGCTCATGCGCACGACTCACTACATCAAAGATACCTACCCTGAGTGCATGGTGATCGCAGAGGCAAAACGAAGCGAAATGCTCATCACTGCCCAAATGGTAGGAAAAGAAATTTTTGAAAAATACCGTTGTGATGCGATGACTGCAACACCCTGGTTTGGACAGGACACGGTGGAGATGTATGCACCTTATACAGATAAAGCTATATTTATTTTTTGTCACGATTCCAATCCTTCTGCCGGCGAGCTGCAGGATCTCACTCTCGCGTCTGGTGAGCTACTGTATGAACATCTCACAGAACTGGTAGTAAACCGATGGAATAAAAACGGCAATGTGCTTGTTGAAGCCCCACTCACCTATCCTACTATTCTCAAAAGAATTTATGAGCTTTGTGATGATCGTCAATTTTTACTCATCGCAGGCCTTGGTCCTCAAGGAGGAAAAGTTGATGATCTAAAATTACTTAAGAAACAGAACTTTGTGGTAAATGCTTCCCGCGCTATCATCGCTGCATCTACGGGCGATGATTTTGCGCAAGCTGCAGGACAAGCCGCAAAAAAGTATCGAGATGAGATAAACAAACTTTTCTGCTAATTAATTTGTGTAAACACAGTTTTTATACGTCATGCTGAACTTGTTTCAGCATCTCTATATAAACTGAGGTCCCGAATTAAATTCAAGATGACAATATTTTGCGTATATCCTCTTTGTGCTACATAAAATCTATATTTTCTTTCGCAGATTCTGTCACTCGTGGCTATCCCGTCAGTGCTCGAACCAACGGCAGGCTGGAAAAATTCTGCGCGCTGTCGGGAACCCTCCACTCGTAACATCTATTAAACTACGCAATTTCGAAATATTCCAGATGACGAGAATCAAAACGTTTCACGATTCACCTGTCTGCGGCAGGCAGGCGTTCCACGTTACACGAATAAATGTTCTATCCCCTTTTCTTTGATGGAAGTAGTTGCTAAATCCGCGGCAATTTGAAGACTTTCCTTGACAGAAGTTTTCTTTGATTGCTCTGCTAGATATGCACCTGCAAAAACATCGCCTGCGCCAGTCGTATCAACAGCGCGTACTTCTACTGCCGATACAGTTTCAGTTTCTTTTCCAAAACGAAGAAGCATAGCTCCATCTTTATCTTTTTTGACAACCACCTCGGGGACGATATGCAGATCGTTTTTGAGAAGCGCATATTCCTTGCGATTTACAAAGACTAAATCGCACGATTGCACATTGCGAACTATCTGGGGAAGTAATTTTTCATTTTTCAGAAATGACAATTCAACATCGGTGGAGATGACGGCTTTTATTTTCTGCTCCTTGAGAAAACGGATAAATGTATATTGATGTGCAGGTGGCATAGTACCTACATGGATGTGAGTCGCGCTCTGAAGCCACAAAGAAGGAATATCTGCGATGCACAGGTCTTGCGCTACACCGTCAAACAATTCGACCTCGCGCCGGGTCGGATCGGTTTTGGATAAGAATGTCTGAATAGACTTTGATGCTTTTTTGTCTTTGATCTTGTGGAGCCCTTCAGGAAGGAGTCTCTCGCGAAGAAGTCTATCATCAAAATCTGATCCGATGCGAGTGACCAGTCCGACTGGAGAAGTGCGAAAACTTGCGGCAAGTGCAGCAAAGTATGCCGCACCTCCAGCCTGTACCTCTTCCCTGCCGTCAGGATATCGGTTGATATCCATATTACAAAAGCCGATGATGACTAGTTTT
>CAZNUT010000025.1:0-20232 GCA_964576365.1 uncultured Gammaproteobacteria bacterium | reverse complement strand
GGAGCGTCCTACCAGTCATTTTTTAAAAACTACCAACCGTTTTGTGAACGGTACCGAACGGTACCTACTTGTGACCCCACGGGAATTCGAATCCCGGTTTGCAGGATGAGAACCTGCCGTCCTAGGCCACTAGACGATGGGGCCGGTTTGACAAATCAACTGAATCCGTGTACTATTCTAACATTCATCCCGAGATGAAGCAACGATAAATAAATTCGGGACTTTTTTTATGAAAAAAATTCAATTTACCAAAGACGGGTACGACCAGCTCCTCATCGAATACAAAGAACTTGTTGAAGTGAGACGCCCCGCATCAGTTAGTCGCCTTCAAAAAGCGCGGGCCATGGGAGATTTATCTGAAAACAGCGAATACCATGCTGCCAAAGAGGATATGGCTTTTGTAGAAGGCAGAATACGCGAAATAGAAACACTGATGAAAAATGCAGAGGTCGTAGCAGCACAAAAATCTGATTGGGTAGAGATTGGCACTACGGTCATACTAGAAAAAAACGGAAAAAATGAAACTTACAGCATAGTGGGAGAATTTGAGGCAGACCCGCTGGCAAAAAAATTGTCAGCTACTTCCCCTATCGGCAAAGCACTGCTTGGTAAAAAAGAAGGTGACACCGTGGCAGTCGAAGTTCCGGCTGGAAAATTAATTTATAAAATTATTCGAATTGAATAAGAATTTCATTTCTCATATCAAATATCTCATGTCTAACGAGTTCTTAAATCTCAACTTTTAAATAGAAACCTTTTACCTTTTCACTTTTACTTTTTACCTAAAATCTGTAACCTTAAACCTATCACCTAACACCTACTTTATAAACGTTATAACCTGATAAACTAAACTATGTCTACTTCCAGCGATCTCATCGGACAACGCACACTCCGACTGGAGCACACACAAGAGTTACGCAATCTGGGTATAGATCCCTACCCTTCATCTGTACAAAAAGACTGTGACAATCATCATGTAACTTCACGCTATGATACATTTATAGATAAAACTGTTACGCTTGCCGGGCGACTTATAAGTAAACGCGAGCATGGCAAGCTCATTTTTGGCGATCTGATAGATCAGTCAGGACGTATTCAAATAGGCATCAAACAGGATCAGCTCATAGCCGAAATAACAAACGGTTTCCTTGATTGGGACCATTTATATCTGGTTGACACCGGAGACTTCATCCAGGTCACCGGAACTGTCAGCAAAACGCAGCAAGGTGAAATCACGCTTTTTGTAAAAAAACTGAAAGTGATTGTGAAAACAATCCGGCCGCTCCCCCATGGCTTTGAAGACAAAGAACTCCGATTCCGCAGGCGTTATGTCGATTTTACCGTAAATCCAAAAACGCGTAATATTTTTTTACGTAAATCTCTTTTCTGGCAAAAAGCCCGCGAATTTATGATCAAACGGGGGTTTATTGAGGTAGAAACACCAGTTCTTGAATTGGTCACCGGAGGGGCAGATGCAAAACCATTTACTACACATCATAATGCCCTTGATCAGGATTTTTACCTACGCATCTCATCTGAGTTATACCAGAAACGACTCATAGGCGGCGGTTTTGAAAAAGTGTTTGTTCTTGGCCCCAATTTCCGCAATGAAGGGATCGACGATGAACATCTACAGGAATACTATCAACTTGAGTATTACTGGGCATACAGCGATATAGAAGATACGATCCAATTGACAAAAGACTTATATATGTATTTGGCTCAGGAAGTCTGGGGAAAAACGAAATTTACCAGAAATGGATTGACATTTGATCTAGCAGGTGAGTGGCAGGTCATCGATTATGTAAAAGCTATCAAAGAGCGTTTTGATATCGATGTGTTTGAGGATTCTCTTGAAAAAATGCACGAAGTCATCAAAAAAAATGGGGTAGAAATCGAGTTTGAAAAAAATCGTAATCGGCTCGTCGATAATCTGTGGAAAATCATTAGACGCGATATAGCAGGTCCTGCAGCGCTTATCAATGTACCGAAATTCATCTCGCCTCTTGCAAAATCGTATTTCAAAACACCGCATATCACAAAACGCTTTCAGCCTATCATTGCCGGAAGCGAGGTAGGAAATGCCTATGCTGAGCTCAACGATCCTGTCGACCAGCTGGAACGGTTCCTTGACCAGCAGAAAATGCGAGATACCGGCGACGATGAGGCTCAGATGCTTGATATTGATTTTGTAGAGATGCTTGAGTATGGCATGCCCCCGACGAGCTGCATCGGCTTCAGCGAACGGCTTTTCTGGTTTCTCGAAGGAGTGACAGCGCGCGAAGGTACGCTATTTCCCCAGATGCGCCATGAGATCGATGAAATGACAAAAAAAATCTACGCTGGAAAAGTGAATTTTGAAGAAAAAAAACTACTTCCTGATCTTAATAATCCTGAACTTTTCTCTATACACCAATCTGTTGCTGAAAAATGGCCAGATGTTCATATTGGTTTTGCAATTATCAAAGGGATTGAAGTAAAAAAAACCCGACCAGATCTTGAAGAAGAAAAGAAAAACATATATCAAACACTTTCAAAAATCACTACTGATGACATAAATAAAATTCCTGAGATTCAAAGTTACCGCAAAATGTATAAAGAAATGAAAATTGACTGGCATTCACGAAGACCTTCTCCTGAAGCTCTATTACGTCGTATTTCTCAAGGGAAAAACCTCTATACGATTAACACGTGTGTTGATGCATACAACTTAATTGTGTTAAAAAATCACGTTTCTTCGGGTGCTTTTGATCTTGATAAAATTGAATTTCCCACCGTATTACGACTTGCCAAAGAAGGTGAAACGATTTTACTCCTAGGCGATAGCGAACCCACTAAATATACATCTACTGAGGTAGCATACTTTGATCAAAACGGCGGATATAATATTGATTTTAACTATCGCGACGCTCAAAGAACTGCCGTGACCGAACAAACTAAAAATATTATGATAAACATCGATGGTGTATATTCAATCAGCCGAAAACAAGTCGAACAATCATTAAAACAAACTATACAAATAATTCAAAAATACTGTGGAGGAACTGTGGAAGTCGCAGGAATTGTAAAAGCACAACCTTAATATGACCTCCTTTCATCTACCCTCTCATGAAGCGGCACTAAAAATACTTCTCGAACACGTAAAAGAGCCGTACCAAATACTCCATGCTAAGATGGTTGCATCTGCTATGGAAAGTTATGCCAAACAATTTGGCGAAAATCAGGATCTGTGGTATATCACCGGACTACTTCACGACCTTGATTATCAGGAACACCCTGAAGAACATCCAAAGGTCTCGCTCGAGTGGTTTCAGAAATGGGGATACCCGCAGGAGTTGATACAGGCAATTTCAGCGCACGCACATGGTTCCGGACGCACTGATACCCCTCCGCAAACAAAACTCGATTTTGCTCTCGTAGCATGCGATGAGCTTTCCGGTCTCTTGTATGCGTACTCGCTCATGCGCCCCGAACGCTTCAAAGGTATGGAAGTAAAGTCTGTAGTCAAGAAATTCAAAAACAAAGGTTTTGCGGCCAAAATTGATCGGGAAGAGATCATGACTGGTGTCAACGGCCTTGGATTAAACCTCGAAGACCACATCTCAAACCTCATTCACGTATTCTCAGCATTGAGTTAAACACCTACCTTCGTACATTTACTGTTTTAGAGCAATATATACATATCTACTATGTATATAGATAATTGAATTTATCAAGTAAAATAATTTTTCATTAATATTTTTTAATAAATCGTATGGCAAATGAGTCGATAGCCTGGTATCGGAGAATCTTTGCAGAGCGACCTCCTCGGATTCCTGTAATAAATTCAACTTTAGGCGATCAAATTGGAAGTGAGGCTGACAATTTGGATAAAATATATAAAGAAGTATTGCAGTATGGAGCACCCGCTCGTAAAGCTATGCCAGTTTTTGAATCATCCCCTTTTGAACTTCCAGAAACACATGGAGGACCTCAAGGAGCAATCTCTGATGAAGCATATCAAGATATTCAGTCTGACGTTGCGGCAAGATTGGGATTATAACCTTCATTAAAACAGAAATAATTCACCAAAGGCAGAATTCACTTTTGCCTTTGGTTTTTTTTGGAAAATGTATCTCAGATACCGTACCCGTCTTGAATAAAGGGTGGCTCAGACCATGGTATACGTATCTTGTACGCTATAGAACTTTCACCACAAGGGGTTTGAACAATCAAAAACGCTGAGTGTCCATCTGCAGATATTTCATGAACTTTATACTCTGTTTCTTTCAAATTAAATGTGCCTCCATTTTCTGTAAATAGATGACCTGCTGTTGTATCAACAATGGGAACAACGGGATATCCATAAAGCTCTTCTGGGCCTTCATAATCTTTCTCCAAACACGGAGCATTTGATACCACATTCTCATTAGTGTATCCCATATGAACAAAAGGAAATAATAATTACATTATACTAAAGTGCTGAGTAGCGCATGAGATTTATGAAGATTGTGAGGAAGCATCACCTAATCTTTCCGAATGATATCAGACAGCGGCACAATGATCAAAGGTTCCCCGGCACCATCACGGATTTTGAAGATACCGTGTCCTCGAGAGTCTGTACATAATAAAACAGGAGTATGGTTTGTCCCATCAATATTTCTCACCCAATATCCCAACATTTCTTCAGGGCTTACTTCACACCACTCGTCAATATCTGAAGGTAATTCTTCGGGCAGTAGTTGATATCCAAAATATTCAGTCATAAATCATGAAGAGCTGATTATCACGCCATTATAGTTCACTTTTGAGGAAACACCACATCAGCAAGCGGAACAGCTACATTTGAAGTCCCAACATAATAACCTAGTCTTCTATGAATTTCAACAATAGCATAGTACCATTTGCGATACCAATTACCTCATGATCAAGTCCACCTATATATACCAGTAAATCGCGACGGAGCTCCGGATCATAATCAGATCCTTCAACAAGTGGGTATCTTTCAATTTTTGGCTGATCAATAAGTTCATTTAAATTCATATTTTCATATTATAGCACACAAAAATGTATTTTATACATCTTTTTGCCGTTGATTTAGCTTTATTATTGCATTATAGTTACAAAATATGCAAAATCTTCAGTCGGTCGTTCTTTGCCCTCCTACCCACTACGATATCAAGTACGAGATCAATCCCTGGATGGATAAGACAATAAAAGTTGATCCAAAACTCGCCAAGCTCCAGCATGATACCCTCAAAGCTGTATACGCTAGCTTGAACATCTCCACCGACGAACTGATTCCCGATCCACTTCTCCCCGATCAAGTCTTTGCTACCGATGTGGGACATATTGAAAACAATGTATTTATCAAGGCAAGATTCAAATACCCCGAGCGAGCTGCAGAATCCGAGATTGCGCATCATTATTTTCAGTCAAAAAAATATCGCATCATACACCTTCCGGAACACGTGTACTTTGAAGGAGGAGATTTCCTCAAAATCGGTAAACGGTATTTTTATGGTTGGGGAAAACGCTCTTCGCTCGAAGCTGTTAAGATACTGCAAAGCACTCTCAATGGGCAGGTAATTCCGATTGAACTGCCCGATCCTTACTTTTATCATCTTGATACCTGCTTTAGTCCCCTTTCAGAGGATATTGCACTTGTACATGCTGGCGCATTTACGCCCGATGGCCTTCGTACTTTGCAACGTGAATTCAAGATGCTTATTTCGACGGGTGGCGAAGACAATGCACACCTTGCATGTAATTTTGTACGACTTGAAAAGCATCTGATCATGTCCGAAGGAGTGTCGCTTTTTCTCAAAACCATGCTGCGACATCTCGGATTTACCATCCACTCCGTACCCATGAGCGAATATATCAAAGGAGGCGGAAGTATCCACTGTCTGAGTCTGGAAGTGTGGAACAGTGAGAAGTGACAAACTACGAAAAAAAGCTAGTAACGAATACTAACCGTCAGATTTCCAAGTAATAATTTCCCAACATCAAATACTAATTGATTGAAACGGTGATATCTTTTGACAGCTCTTTAGGAACATTCATTTCTTGCTCTAATACAGCAAGTTCTTCAGGAGTAGGCTCCGGCATTTCATTTAGTCCATTCCAATGTTCTACACTTAGGTCAGGTATATAGCCTAATAATCTACGTAACTCTGATTCAACCGAACCATCTTGATGTACCTTTTTAGGCAGTTTTTCTGACATATCGTTGTAAATATGTAACTAATATGTAATTATACCATTTTTCCACAGATCTTGCATTTTTGGCATGAGACAGTATAATAAAACATGGTACTTCCTCCTCTTGCAGAACTACACGCTCACCTCACGACTGCCATCCCGCCTGCAGTTTTCTGGCACATCGCACACAGCGAAGGATATAAACTACCAAAACGGGATTACCGTGAATTTGTACAGTACATCGTCCTCAATCCTGACCATAAAATGTCCTTAAAAAAGTATCTGGACGAAATATATCACCCCATTCTCAACAAGCTTTCCTCCGGCTCACAAGCAGTCGAAAAAGCAACATACGCAAGTCTCGGCGGAGCATACAGATCCAACAATATTACTGTTTTTGAACTTCGCACCAACCCGATGAAACACAATCACGATGGTGAAGTAGATCTGGATCATGTCATCATGGCTATGCTTCGCGGCATGGAAAAAGCATTGCTTGAATATCGCAATCTTCGTGCGGGCATCATCTTTTGCCTTGACAGACAGTTTTCACTTGAACAAAATACGATCATTGTCGAAAAGGCTATCAAGTACCATAAGCGTGGCGTGATCGCGATTGATTTTGCCAACTACAACTCGGGCTCCTTTACATTTAAAGATTATGAAAAACTCATCGAAAAAGCTCGCAAAGCCGGCCTGAAGGTAACGGCTCACAGTGGAGAAACCGACGACACAAATGATATGTGGGATTGTGTGACTTATGCAAAGCCCGATCGCATCGGTCATGGTATAAAAGCTGCCTATGACCCAAAACTCATGGAAGAACTTGTGAAACGCAATATAGTACTTGAAGTATGCCCGCTAGGAAATCTGATGACAAATGCTGTCAAAGATATCTCTGAAATGAAACATATCATTCAAACACTCTGGAGTGCTGGTGTAAAATTTACGATAAACACCGACTGGCCGGAAACAGTACAGAATAATCACTTACGCAAACAGTTTGAATTTCTCCTGTCTGAAGGCATCATGACCGAAGAACAGGTAAAAAAAACAATTGAATGGGCTTTCGAATCAACATTTATTGATTTATCAAACCCTGATGAAAATCTCTATCTCGGATAAAATTGTTATGCAAGGAGTCACTTTTGATGACATCCTCCTCATTCCGCGCTACAGCGACTTTAAACGACAGGACATCGACCTCTCTACTCAACTCAGCAAAAATATAAAAATCAACCTTCCTCTCATCTCGGCACCTATGGACACGGTGACTGAATCTGATCTCGCTATCGCACTAGGAAAGGCTGGAGGAGTAGGCATCATCCATCGCAATCTTACACCAGCTCAACAAGCTGATGAAGTACATAAAGTAAAACAGGCTGGAGTCGTCGCGACAGCTGCAATTGGTGGTGGCAAAGGAGCTTTGGAAAGAGCAGAGACACTTGTAAAAGCCGGGGTAGAAATGATTGTGGTAGATTCAGCTCATGGATGTGCTGACTATATTATCGACACTATCTCCTCACTCAAAAACCGATTTCCTGAGGTCGAGGTGATGGGTGGAAATATAGCCACCTACGAAGGTGCAGAAGCTCTAATTAAAGCAGGTGCAGACTCACTGCGGGTAGGTATGGGACCTGGCGCGATCTGCACTACTCGCATCATTTCGGGCATGGGCGTACCACAAGTCACCGCTATTCTTGAGACAGCGCGAGCAGCCGAAAAACATGGCATACCTATTGTTGCAGATGGAGGAATAAAATACTCTGGAGATATTGTCAAAGCTCTTGCTGCCGGTGCATCTTGCGTGATGATGGGTAGCATGTTTGCATCTTCTCAAGAAGCTCCTGGTGAGACTCGTGAGTTGACGGCAGAACAAGTACCTTCCCGCTTCAAAAGCATATTTAAACAAGGCGTAAAGACGTATGTATTCAAGTCTTATCGAGGTATGGGCTCTATCGGTGCCATGCAACAAGGTACAAAAATAAAATCAGAGGATGAATTTCATGGAAAATCATACAAAGACCGGGTGCTTGTGGCAGAAGGCGTCGAAGGTCTGGTGCCTGTAAATGGACCTGTCCAACAGATTGTCGACCAGATGGTGGGAGGAATTCGGTCGGGGATGTATTATGTGGGCTGTCGCTCAATAGCCGAATTATGGAATCAAGCAAAGTTTATGCAGATCACCCAGGCCTCGCTTGCCGAAAGTCACCCACATGATATACTGATCACAAATTCAGGAGCGAATTATAGCTAGAAGTATGTAAGTGTGTAAATTTGTAAGTAATATGCAAAGCATTATTAAAGACAAATCGTATCAATTTGCACTACAAATAATACAACTTTCATTGAAAATAAAAAATACAAAAAAAGAATTTATACTGACGCAGCAACTCTTAAAATCAGGAACATCAATTGGTGCCAATGTTGAAGAAGCTCTGGGGGGACAATCGAGCAGAGACTTTTTTGCCAAGATGTCGATTGCATACAAAGAAGCACGAGAAACGGATTACTGGCTACGATTACTAAATGACGCTAAATTTATAAATGGAGATGACTTCGTAAACGCTATAGCACCACTACAAGAAATTCTTAAAATACTTGCCAAAATTCAGATTAGTTCAAAAATGAAACAAAAAACAACCTAATATAACTTACACACTTACAAGCTTACAAACTTACAAACTAATACAATGATCTATATCATCGATTTTGGCTCACAATCCACACATCTAATTTCTCGTCGTCTACGCGAGATTTCTATCGAGTCAAAAATCATTTTACCTGAAAATACTTTAGCCGCAATTGAAGACATAAAACCTGCTGGTATCATCCTTTCCGGGGGTCCTGCCAGTGTGTACGAGAAGAACGCACCTCTTGTGGATCAAAGAATTTTTGAACTTGGCATTCCGGTACTGGGCATTTGTTATGGCGAACAGCTTATTGCTCATTTACTTGGTGGGGAAGTCAAGCCGGGAAAAGTCAAAGAATATGGCCCCGCCACTCTCACCCTCACCAAACAAAATCCTCTTTTTAACTTTAACATAACAGAAAACGCACAACAACAAACGGAAACGCTACACACTACACGTTACCCGTTACACGAACTTTCTGTCTGGATGTCTCACGGGGATGAAGTCATCGCTCCTCCACCCAACTTTATTACATACGGCCATACTGATACCATCAAACATGCAGTAATCGCAGATGAAGCCAAACAGATTTTTGGCATCCAATTTCACCCGGAGGTCGTGCATACACAGTTTGGCCTTCAGATACTCAGTCAATTTGCTTTAATTTGTGGCCAAAACCCAAAACCTGCCGCGATCACCCAATCATTTATCGAAGATATCATCCAAGATGTCAAAGATTCTATTGGCGATAAGACAGTGATTGGCGCCTTTTCCGGAGGTGTAGATTCGACTATTGCCTGTCTTCTTGTACACAAGGCGATCGGTGATGCGTTTACGGCCATTTATATCGATTCTGGCCTGATGAGGGAAGGTGAAACTGAAGAATTACAGAAGGTATTTCAAAAGGAATATCACATGAATATCCGTGTCGTACACGCCGCAGATAGATTTCTGAGCGCTCTTGCCGGCATCACAGATCCGGAAAAAAAACGCAAAGCTATCGGCAGAACATTTATCGAGGTACTTGATGATGAAGCAACAAAGCTCAACGCAACATTTCTCGTGCAAGGCACTATCTATCCTGATGTCATTGAAAGTGCAGGCACAAAGCACAGCAAAAATATCAAAAGTCATCATAATGTAGGCGGCCTGCCCAAGGATATGAAACTCACTCTGCTTGAGCCTCTGAGAAATCTCTATAAAGATGAAGTGCGCAAAATCGGCCAACTCATGAATCTGCCTAGAGAGATCACCCACCGTCACCCGTTTCCTGGACCGGGTCTTGCAATACGTATCATCGGAGAGGTCACCGACGACAAACTGCAAACCCTGAGAAAAGCTGACAAAATCGTGCAGGAAGTGGCAAAAGAGGCCAATATTACCCATGGCCTCTGGCAGATTTTTGCCGTGTTTACCGGCATCAAAACGACGGGTGTGCGTGGCGACGATCGTGCTTATGGCGACACTATTGCTATTCGTGCGGTAGAAGCGATCGATGTGATGTCTGGCAATTTTGCCCATCTTCCGCTAGATCTCCTGCAGGAAATGAGCATCCGCATTGTTACCGAAATTCCTACTGTAAATCGTGTACTTTACGATATCACCAACAAACCCCCAGCCACGATTGAGTGGGAATAATGTAAGTATATTCTGCGTAAAATATTTCTTCCTTTAACAAATTTGGTACTACAATGGTCTTACCTCTAGTTATTTCCTGAAAATTATGTTTGAATCAGATAGCACATATCCAGCTCCTACTTTTATAAAAGGTCGTGGAAAAACAGAAGAATGGCCAAATATAACCGGTGTAAATTCTATGCAGATTGGCTATAACGACGTATATTTACAACCCAAACCAAATACTCGCTTTAATAGCAGACAAGCTGTAAACCCATCAAATCAACTTGGCCCTTACAGTCTAGACTACAGCGTTATTTCCGCTCCCATGGAAAGCGTAACAGGTCCAAATTTAGTTCGAGCCATGGCCGAAGCCGGCATGATCGGCGCATTATACCCTTTTAAAGATGAAGAAATTGATGAACTATGCCGCATTGCAGATCAAAACAATCGAGCTAATGTTCCCTGCATTTATACTCAAAGACTCAACGCACCTGATGCAAATATGCAAAAATTGTTTGATGCAGGCGCGCAGGTGATATTACTCGATACCGCACATGGCGGAATGCAGCAATTACTAAAAAAGGCTGAGGTAGCGAAAACGATTGGCTTTGATACTGTCATAGCTGGCAATATCACTACATACGAGCAGGCACGATGGTATGTAAAAGAGGGAACAGTAGATATTGCTAGGTGCTTTGTTGGCCCTGGAAGGAAATGTAGAACAAAATATGTTACAGGTGTAGGTACGGCAGGTGAAATATCAACCATATTTGATATGCGTGGCATACCCTCTGCTCACCTCAAAGACGGATATCTGAAAATTATTGCTGATGGAGGTATAGATGAGTCAGGCGATATTGCAAAAGCCCTCGCAGCAGGAGCGGACTACGTCATGATTGGCTCAATGCTTGCGGGTTTTGACGAGTCAAATCACATCCGGGACGCAGAAGGCAATCTAATTCATTTCGGAGAAGCATCTTCAACTGCAATGGCAAGACGGGGAGCAGAAATCACCTCCTGGCGCAACGCAGAAGGAAGATCGGATATTATTGAGGAAAAAGGGCCCATTGTAGACCAACTAGGTAGAATTCAGGCTGGAATCCGTAGTTGCATGTCTTATCTAGATGCACAAACACAAAGAGAAATGGTTGAAAATGCCCAATGGGCAATGGCATGAATTATAATATACAATGACAAATCTCACTGATTCTACCCTATCTTTCCACAAAATCTCTTGGCAGGAGCTGGCTGATGACTGTCTCAATCTCTTTCCCAAACTCAAAGAAGAAAAAATAGATCGCATACTTTCAATTTCCCGTGGGGGCACCGTCATTTCACGTATATTCTCAGATTTATTGGGCACGCTTCCAATCTCCCATATCACTATCTCCTCGTATCATGATCTCAAAAAACTCGACAAACCCGTACTAATAGAATCGCCTGATGTAAGTTTCAAAAACCAGATTCTTCTGATCATAGACGAAGTCTCAGATACGGGAGAAACATTTCATCTTGCCAAAAAGTATGCCCTATCTCATAACCCTAAACAGATATTCACCCTCTCTCCCTACATCAAGCCGCATACTACCTTTCATCCTGATTTCTGGCTCAAAGAAATCAATAAATGGATCATTTTTCCCTACGATCTGAGAGAAACGTATGAAGGACTCATCGTGCAGCTCGGTACACCAGAAAAAGCCTACGAACAAATGAAGCGCCTGAATTTTACCCAGGCAGAGCTTGAATTTATCAAAAATAACGAGCCCTAATACTTCTGCTATAATATCTTTCATGCTTTCAATTGATTTCATCCGACAAAACGCAGAGAAGGTAAAAACTGCAGCAAAAAATAAAAATCGTGAAGTAAATATCGAACGAATTGTAGAGCTTGACGATGCTAGAAAACAAGAAATTCAATCCATTGAAAAGCTGCGACAGGAACGTAATATCATTGCTGCAAAACGCCCTCCATCTCCTGAGGATATTGCTCGTGCAAAAACGATCAAAAACGAGTTGAAAATAGTTGAAGAAAAATTAAAACAAACTGAGGAAGAGCTTCAAACTCTCCTTTCTTATGTCCCAAATATACCCCTTGATGAAGTACCTGTGGGTAAAGATGAATCAGGAAATGTAGAAATCCGTAAACACGGAGCACCTCCCCAATTTGAATTTGAACCAAAATCACATATTGATATCGGGCTTGAACACGATCTTTTTGATATGGAACGTGGTACAAAAGTATCCGGATTCCGCGGGTATTTCCTGAAAAATCAGGGAGCACTGCTACACATGGCAATCCTTTTTTATGTGTTTCAAAAGCTGGTAAAAAAAGGATATACGCCGCTTATTGCGCCAGCTATTGTAAAAGGATTTACTCTGTTTGGCAGCGGACATTTGCCATGGGGAGAAAAAGAACTCTACCGACTCAATAACGAAGATGCCTTTATGTCTGCCACAGCAGAAATTCCGGTAACTGCCTACTATAGTGGAGAAATATTAAACGAAAAAGATTTACCCAAAAAATTTGTTGCCTTTTCACCATGTTACAGAAGCGAGGCAGGCTCATACGGCAAAGATACCAAAGGATTGTACCGCCTCCATGAATTCTGGAAAATTGAGCAGGTCATCATCGGGCCAAACGACCTTGCCTCTTCCCGCACACTGCACGAAGAGCTACAGCACAATACCGAAGAGATACTTGAGGATCTGGGTCTTGCCTATCGGGTGCTAAAAATGTGTACAGGCGATATGGGCGAACCACAAATATTCAAATATGATACCGAGGTCTGGATGCCATACAAAAACGCCTATGGAGAAATCGCCTCCAATTCTATAATGGGTGACTTTCAGGCACGCCGACTGAATATAAAATATCGCAAAAAGGATGGTACTACCGCCTACTGTCATACGCTCAATGATACCGCGTGCCCTTCTCCCCGGGTTCTCATCGCGCTGCTTGAAAATTATCAACAACAAGATGGGTCTATAAAAATCCCCTCCATTCTTCACACGCTTACTGGATTTTCTTCAATACCTGCACTCAAAAAATAAATACTGTAGCTTTCTGCTATCTTATAAATTAAGTACATATATTATATGTAATTTGATATAATGGCCGTCATGTCATATGAATTCCCGGGGGTGAAACAGCTCGTTCAAGACGCACTTACTAATATCAAGTCAGGTGATCCTAAACCAACAAAAAGAGTGCAGGAAGAATTGCGGGCACTGACACTTCAACATTTACCAGACCAGTTTAATGCTGATGGTGAAGTTATTATTGTTGAAGTTGATGATGATTTGGCACTGATACATCGGGAAGAAAATGGGCTACTTCATATTCTGAGTACAACCGAAGATGCAGGAAATGACCCAATTGATTGGTATAACAATGCAATTGGTGAAAAAGCAAAAATTACATACGATCCTCTCAATGGCGTAGTAACAGGAGAACAATTATCCCCTATCGCTCATGGAGTGACTGGTCAACTCGTAGAAATCGGACCTGCATTTGAAAACAATCAAATCACCTCGCGCTACAATTTTTGACAATTTATCGCGAAGAAATATATTGAGATACTACATCTCCTACTTGCTTTGTTGAAGAATAATCGTGGTAGAAAATATCTTTTGTACCGACTCCCTGCTCAAGAGTTTTAGTCACCGCCGTACGGATAGATTCTGCTTCTTTTTTCATACCAAAACTCATCTCGAGTATGAGTGCGGCTGATAAAATCGTACCTACCGGATTTGCTGTTCCCTGCCCTGCTGCTTTTGGATAAGAGCCATGGATCGGCTCATAAAGAGAAACATCGCCACCAATCGAAGCAGATGGTAACATCCCGATCGAGCCGGTGATGACAGATGCTTCATCGGTGAGTATGTCACCAAACATATTTTCTGTCAGGATAACATCAAAAGATGAAGGACGCTTGACAATCTGCATAGCGGCATTGTCAACAAACATATATTCTACTTCGATATCTTTATATTCTTTTGAAATCCCCTGAATAGTTTCGCGCCACAGACGAGATGTCTCCAAAACATTTGCTTTATCAACAAGAGTTAATTTGGACGACATGTTTCTCTCTTCTCTCTTCTCTTTTCTCTCTCTCACAAGTTGAAACGCAAATCTTCCTACGCGGATAATTTCTTCTGTCGTATACGAACAAATGTCATATGCGGCTTTATCTCGATCTTTTCGCCCTTTTTCACCGAAATAAATCCCTCCAATGAGCTCGCGCACCACCACGAAATCAGACCCTTCTACTATTTCTTTTTTTAACGGAGAATGATCGAGGAGGGAAGAAAACGTTTGTATCGGTCTCACATTGGCAAAAAGTCCGAGAGATTTGCGCATCTTCAGAAGTCCTTGCTCCGGTCGTACTTTTGCGCTCGGATCATGATCATATTTAGGATCTCCGATAGCGCCAAAAAGGATAGTATCTGATCGTTGACACAAGTGTTCTGTTTCGTGAGGAAAAGGGTCACCCGTTTTATCTATAGCTGCGCCACCTATGAGTCCTTCTGAGAAGGTAAAGGCGTGGTGGAATCGCTTGGCAACAGCATGAAGTACTTTGACAGCCTCGGCGACCACCTCCGGCCCCACCCCATCACCCGGAAGAAGTAAAATTTTTTTATTCATTCTCGGTTGTTATATACTCTTTTATTAATATTTCATCATCGTCTTCATCAAATTGACCTGTAGCAAATAAAACATATTTTCTTCCTGCAGCATCGGTAAATATATCAGGAGCTTCAACCACTTCCAACGGCTGCCTTTCGATAACTTTACTAAAAGAATTTACCACAGTTAAATCTGAAAGTTCAACTGGACGAGGCAATAGTTCAACAGACGTTCTTCCAAATTCTGCGTAATCCATATAATTATTTGTAACTTACAAAATACCTATAGTATATACATACCATATACATATTTCAACTTCATTTTCCTCCTTGGCTGAAATCGTGTGCTCTTTTACGCTCGAACTGTTCAACTTTTTCCTTCATACTCAGTAAATAATCAATATCATCATATCCATTCATAAGACACATCTTTTTGTACGCCGAAATCTCAAACCTTATTTCAAATTTTGGGTCGATCTGATGATCATCATTACTGTCTACTGTACTCTGGTTACTGTTTACTAAACACCTAAGTATCTGAGCATCCAAATCCACCTCAAACGCAATTTTTGGATTTTCTCTGATCATCGCAAACATCTGCTGCAAAAACTCCTCGGGCACCTGAATGGGTAATAAAAAATTATTAAGTGCGTTGCTTTTGAAAATATCTGCAAAAAAACTGGATACTACGACGCGAAAACCATAGTCGACAAGCGCCCATGCTGCATGTTCCCGACTTGAGCCACAGCCAAAATTGCACCCGGCGACCAGAATCTGACCGGAATACGTCAGATCATTGAGGACAAAATCTGTTTTTGGTCTGCCTTCTGCGTCGTACCGCCAGTCCCGAAACAGATTCTCACCAAAACCGTCCCGTGTCGTCGCTTTTAAAAAGCGCGCGGGAATGATCTGGTCAGTATCGATGTTCTCTTGTGGTAAGGGAACAGCGGTAGAAACAAGATGTATCAAATTTGAGTTTTTCATAATAAAACGTCATTGCGAGGACCTGCTGATTCAGTGGGACGAAGCAATCCCGTTAATCGCAACAGTCATCCAATAAATAAAGTTACGAATTGAATTTAAGATAACTCTGTATATAAGTCGCTCCATTCCGGATTATTCTTTATAATCAAATCTATTTTTTTCTTCCTAGATCCTCCTTTAAGCTGTTTCTCTCTTTGAATAGCTATCTCTATAGATTCATAGTGCTCAAAGTATACCAATCGTGAAACATTGTATCGACCTGTAAAACTTTTTTCCTGCTTTTGACGATGTTCCCATACTCTTTTTTTCAAATTATTAGTGACGCCTATATAAAGTACTGTTCTTCGTTCATTAGCAAGTATATAAATATAGGATAGTTCTTTCATTTTATAAATAACGGGATTGCTTCTCCACGATTGCTACACAAACAGTAATCGGGATCGCAATGACGTTTGATACGACTTACCTTAATGGTAAAAGTTTCTTGGATCAGTGATGACGCCGGTGATAGCTGTTGCGGCAGCGGTGAGCGGACTCACAAGCATCGTACGCGCCCCAGGACCTTGTCGCCCCTCAAAGTTACGATTGCTTGTGGAAACACAATATTTCCCAGCCGGAATTTTATCCTCATTCATACCCAGACACGCCGAACATCCAGCACCACGAAGCTCAAAACCTGCATCTTCAAATATCTTATCAAGACCCTCTGCTTTTGCCTGTTTTAAAACCTGAGTCGAACCAGGTACCAGATACGCCTGAATATGCGCAGCCTTTTTCTTTCCTTTTAAAATGAGTGCTGCTTCCCGAAAATCTTCTATACGGCTATTTGTGCAGCTGCCGAAAAATACATAATCAACTTTTTTACCAAGTAGTTTTTCCCCTTCATGTAATCCCATATACTCTAATGAACGCTTGAGCTGGGCTTTGTCGCTCTCTGACCATTGGTCATTGGGGACTGGCAATTTACCATTTATTTTTATTCCCATCCCCGGATTGGTGCCATAAGTAATCATCGGCTCAATATCTGCAGCATCAAATGTTTCTACACGGTCGTATGTCGCCCCTTCATCGCTTGGTAGTGTTTTCCAATATGCCACAGCTTGCTCCCATTGATCACCAGCGGGCATAAATTCACGACCTTTCATGTACTCAAATGTTTTTTCGTCAGGAGCAATAAGACCTCCGCGTGCACCCATCTCGATACTCATGTTGCAGACGGTCATACGGCCCTCCATAGAAAGTGCACGAATGGCCTCTCCCGCGTATTCTACAAAATATCCAGTCCCACCAGATGCTGATAAGTGTGAAATGATGTACAAAATCATGTCTTTAGCAGTCACTCCGTTTTTCAAAACACCGTTCACCTCAATCTTCATAGTTTTAGGTTTTTGCTGCAGTAGAGTTTGAGTAGCTAATACTTGCTCTACTTCGCTCGTCCCGATACCAAACGCAATCGATCCGAAGGCTCCATGCGTTGCTGTGTGACTATCACCACACACGATAGTCATGCCGGGTTTGGTGATGCCGAGCTCGGGACCGATAACATGTACTATACCTTGCCATGGATGACCAAGACCATACAATCGAATCCCAAAGTCTTGACAGTTTTTCACCAGCATCTCAACCTGTTTGCGGGATAACAATTCTTTAATAGGCAGATGTTGATCTTTGGTAGGGACATTGTGGTCGGCAGTCGCCCACGTACGTTCTGGCCTTGCGACAGGAATGCCACGCGTTCTTAACCCATCAAACGCCTGAGGGGTAGTGACCTCGTGTATGAGATGTGCGTCGATATACAGGACAGCCGGATGTCCAGCCGCCTGTTCGACGATGTGCTCGTTCCAGATTTTGTCGAATAAAGTTTGTTTCATAATATATTTTAGTTAACAGTTTACAGTAAACAGTAGACAGTACTATCTCACTCTTGACTTCACGCCAGATTTCCAGCCATATAGCAATCGCCCTACTTCTTCTGCTTTTTGCAATAATTTTTCAAAGACACTCCTATTCAAACAACCTAAATCAAAACTTAAAATAAGAAAATACTTCAACTCAGCCAAAGACCCATCAGCAATTTCATAAAAACGCTTTTGCTCCTTGATTGACTCTCTTGTAAATCCCTCAACGATATTAGCTGGAACAGGTGAAGATGCTCTCCTCATTTGAGAAGTTAACCCATAAATTTCTTCTTTTGGAAAATATTTTGTTACTTGATAAATATCCATTACTAGTTGGTGAGATTTTTGCCATACAACAATTTCTCGAAAATGTTTGATCATATTAAAACTGATACATACTGTTTACTGTCGTCTGGTTACTGGCTACTTTTACTCCAGTTTTCTGGCCTTAGCTCACGTACTTTTGCTCCTGCTTTCCAGAGCTCCATATTACGCATTTCTTCTATTTCTTTATTAAGTTTTTCACGGTAATCAGGCTCGCTGTTTTTCTCAAGTACCCGCTTGGCTTCGCGACCACTGGAGACTTCCTGATAAAGCTCTTCAAAGACAGGCAAAGCTGCTTTGCGGAATTTATCTTTCCAGTCAAATGCTCCTCGTTGCGCTGTAGTAGACACGTTCGCAAACATCCAGTCCATGCCTTTTTCAGCCACGAGCCGAATGAGACTCTGGGTAAGCTCTTCTACCGTTTCATTAAATGCCTCACTTGGACTGTGACCATACTTTCTCAACGTTTCATATTGTGCTTCAAAAGCTCCTTCAAGTGCACCTATGAGGATGCCACGCTCACCCGTGAGATCGCTGTACACTTCTTTTTGAAAGGTGGTTTCAAAAAGATAGCCGGAGCCAACAGCTATACCGAGTGCGATACATGTCTCCCGGGCATTGCCTGACGCGTCCTGAAATACAGCCATACTACTGTTTATCCCGCTTCCTTCCTGATAGTTTCTGCGAACGGTAAGTCCCGAACCTTTTGGCGCCACAAGTACGACATCAATATCTGTTGGAGGAACGACGCCAGTGTGTTCTTTATAAGTGATAGAAAATCCATGTGAAAAATAGAGTGTTTTTCCTTTTGTTAAATGTTGTTTAAGTGTTGGCCAGAATGCTTTTTGACCTGCATCAGAGAGTAAATACATGATGATCGTGCCTCTTTTTGCCGCTTCTTCGATATCAAAAAGTGTCTGACCTTCTACCCATCCATCAGCAACTGCGCGATCCCAAGACTTTGAGCCTTTGCGCTGGCCGACAATGACTTTTATACCATTATCGCGCATATTGAGAGCCTGACCAGGCCCTTGTACACCGTAGCCGAGGACTGCGACTGTCTGGTCTTTTAGGACTTCACGTGCTTTTTCTAATGGAAATTCGTCGCGGGTGACGACTGTTTCAACAACTCCCCCAAAATCTATCTGTGCCATATGATATATAAATTAATAACAGATTTTCACGGATTTAATACTGATTTGCGCTGATCCAGGATCAACCTTTTGATGAATAATTTCTCTGAACCAAAATTAACGAGTAATCCTAATTGATAATTTGTACTTTTTAAATAATTGATCACTTGTGTCTCTAGTTTTTTCGGAATAAATTCAAGCGCTTTTGTTTCAAGGATAATTTTTTTATCAATGATAAAGTCTGGTCTGTAGTGCCCAACTGGTTCATCATCATAATAGACAGTTAAACTTAATTCACGTTCAAACTGAATGTTATGCTTTATAAATTCTTTTTCAAGTGCATTCTGATAAACCAATTCCTTGTGTCCAAATCCCAGTATGTTATAAACATCAAATAATACACCTCTCACTTTGTATGTTATTTCTTCATATAAGAGAACCATATCGATCTCAGAAATCCCTTAATAATCAGTGTAAATCCGTACATATCCGTGAAAATCACTTAACGGCGATGGCTTCAATTTCAAAAAGTGCTCCTTTTGGTAAAGCGGCTACAGCTACCGTCGAGCGAGCCGGCTTATGCTCTGCAAAATATGTACCATATATCTCATTTACCGTGGCAAAATCACTGATGTTCGTGAGAAACAGCGTTGTCTTTACGACTTTTGTCATATCCGACCCTCCCGCTTCGACAACAGCTTTCAGATTCTCAAGTGCTCTTCGTACCTGATTTTCCAGACCTTCAACGAGAGTACCTGTTGCAGGATCTAGTCCGAGCTGACCCGAGCAAAATACTTCATGATCTGTGGCAATCGCCTGAGAATACGGCCC
>CAZNUT010000024.1:0-21480 GCA_964576365.1 uncultured Gammaproteobacteria bacterium | reverse complement strand
TTTTTTGCTTTTTATCGTCAAGGCAAAAATACTAAGCACTGAAATAAAACCTACCCCGATACCTGCCCAGGGAAGCCACCAGAGCCGTTCTGTGATCCTGCTCTCTTCAGGATCGCATACATCGCCATATTCGTCACCATCTGCATTTGTCTGTCCTCTATTTGGCTCATCAGGACAGTTATCCTTGATATTAAATACCCCATCTCTATCAAAATCTTCACATGCATCCCCTCTTCCGCTTCGATCTTTGTCTAGCTGATCAGCATTTGCTATAGAAGGACAATTGTCGAGTTCATCCAAAACGCCGTCCATATCGGTATCTGATTTTTGATATGAAGGATTGGGTAAAGAAGCAGGTGCCGGAATCACCTTTATTTGATCTTGTGGCACATTTAAATCAACATACTCAGCACTGTCATATCCGACAGCTTGTCTGTCTGGAGAATGATACAACGTATAACGGACGCCGGGCTTACCCAAAAAACGTAACGATTTACTTTCTTCGTATATCATATTTGAGGGAACGATCTCTATTTCAGCAACACGAAGTGGTTGACGATGTCTCAGGGTGATTTCCCATGTATACCCTTGCGTCTGTGGAAATAAAATTTCATTACTATATGAGATATCAGAGACTATAAGTTTTTTTGAATTGTTAGCTGGATCTATCACAGCAAGTGAAATTTTTTCAGGTGAATAGGAATTGTCGGACAGTTTGAATCTCAACCAGGACGAATTAATCAATCTGGTTGATGTATAGGTCAAAGTATCTATAGTCTCATTCCCATCACTTAAAAAATCAAAAAAAGTATCGCTCTTTTTGTCAACAAGATATGACATCTGTACTACATCCGATGAGGTGGAGCCATTGGGAGTACTTACAAATATTGGTGGTTCTATGCGTGACGACATCACCGAAGTAAAAACCGGCTTCTGTGTATCGGACTCAACAAGAAAAAATGAACTGCTTTTTGCTTCCTGGTCGGTCAAAGGAATTTCGACAACATTTATAATTTGCCAACCAGGCACCGTAAACATTTTGTAAAACCGGTACGGCACATATTTTTCTGATCCTGGCGTAATCAAAGCAGATACAACCGAAGTACTAAAATAAAAAAATAGCGTAACAAGTATAGTTGTCACTGCTGCTTTTGCAGATATTTTAATTTTTCTGAACATATTTGCGGACAAATACAGAACTCATAAAAATAATGCCAATCACAAAAAATACTCCTATGCGAGGCGCCAAATCCATCTCCCAAACTTCAACAAGCATCAAACGCACTATCACAAAAATGGTCAGCCAAAATCCAAACCTATTGGTAGTGTGTCGATGAGTACTGTACCCAAAAATATATATGCTTATGCCGATCAGTGCAAAAACAGTAAGTGCTAGTGCATGACCTAAGAAAAACAGATTTTCATATACATAATAATATCCATTTGTCGGCACTCCTAGAAAATACGGAGTTACTGTCCATATATAAGAGAGTGAATACAACGCCGAAATGATCGTAATGATCTTAGCATCACTCTTTCTGTTTTTGATATTTTCTGGATTTGCGTACTTCGTCAGGTAATAAGCTGCAGCGTATAGAATAAAATTAACATACAACATCGCAGAGTGCACTGATATACCATGTTTAAACGAAACAAAAAACTGTATCGAACCAATAATTGGCATCAAAAAAAGCAATAACACAAACCGAGATATACGCTCACGGTACACTTTGTCTGTATATATCATCAGGACAAACGCCTCAGTGGCCAGCACTACTGGCAACATTTCTCCTGAAAACTCAATCATTGTGGCAGCAACCAGCATCACAATGCCTATGGCGGTATATAAAAACACGGGCTGAAACAGATCGTAAAGTCTATTAATGATGTGCGCCCCACTGATAAATACTACTGCAAAAGCTACAAATATAAGACTTCTCCACTCATGCGGCATGATAGTCATGATCCAATGAAAAGAGTAAAGCCCGATCAATGTACCGGTATATGTGTCTGCCTGATTTGCTTTACGATCGTACACAAATGCCATAAGGGAAAGCAGATAGAAAAAAATACTAAATGATACTGAAAAAAACCGGATATAAATAAGATTTGAAGGTGATAAGGATGAGTGGAGCCAGATCGATGTATAAAACCAGATCGTACACAGCGAAATCAATGTGAGTAGCCGCCAGCCTGTGATCCTCACAAGCCAGGTAGTGCCAAGCGTCAGACAACCCAAATAAGCAAACAATCCCAAAGCACTTCTGGACTCACCTCCTGTGAGAAATGGTGCGCTAGCACCAGCAATATATGCCAGCACCGCAAGCCGTTTTGTCTGAAATATATAACTCAGTCCCGCAAGAAGAACGGTCAAAAGAGCAATAAAGAAAAGTGCGACATATGGATGAAAAATCTGCCGTTCAAGTACATATTGCGCGGAATATATTGTTATAGAGATGATGCCTCCTCCGAGAGCGCTGATGACCTCACCCTGTAATAAATCTTTTTTCAATCTCTGTGCCCCCCACGCCAGCACAACACAACCGACAACGAGACCAAATGTAATTCTTCCTACTGGACCAATCCAATTATTGAGAAATGCATAGGTAGCAAGCCATACAAACCCCAAAAGAATAAAAAACGCACCAGTTTTGAGTGGCCAGTCATGAGCGTACCAGCGCATAAAGCGTGTGATCGCACCATCTTGAGAGGTTGCTTCATGAGATGAATCGCTGAGAGCGGCAGGTTCTTTTTCTTTTTGATCCAGATTGCTTTTCGTACTATCAATCAATTCTTCTAAATTCTTACTTATATCGTTTTGATGAGTTCGTTCGCCTTTTAATCTATGTACAACAACAATCAAATAAATCAAACCTATCAAATTGATGAGACTCAAAAACTCGTACATATTATCACTTTACAGATTTTCTTATTGATTGACAAGCATTGTCGCATATACTTAACATCTACAAAAATACCAAAACAAATTGCTTTTGGCAAAAGGCGCAATGACATTTATTACGAAGAAGAAAAATGCTAATTAGCTCAGAAACTAATCAACTAACACCTTCCGATTTGGAGGGAAGGTCTAAAGTCTACCACCTTACACCTGCCAGCAGCAGGCAGGCACAAGACTAACGGATTGCTTCGTCATATTGAATCTTTCCCCCCGCCACAGGCGGACAGGTACAGTGACAACCACTGGATCCTTCGGTTTCACCTCAGGATGACAATACAGAACTGTCTACTACAAACTGTCGCTGGTTACTGAGTAGAGCTGAGCAGATGGGTTGCTAAATCGATGTAGACCTGCAACCCAAAACCAACACCCAAAACCTAATGTACTTACTTCACTTTATGACTTCTGATTTTTTCGACAAACTCTTTGGCCACTCCGACGCTTGTTATGAGTTTTGCATTATTTTTGACAGCCATTTGGCGTATCATCTGACCATCCGTCAATTCTTTATCCTTCACTTCTTCCTTTTCTTCAGCTGTCGCTATGTTAATAATAAGATCAAAACGATTCATCTCAAGTAACGTTTTCAGATTTGGCTGCTTGTGTGGCTGTGAAATCTTGTGCACCAGTATAGGCTCAAATCCTTCTGCCTGAAGGAATTTGTGCGTTTTGTATGTTGCGTACATCTTGTATCCCATTTCATGTAATTTTCTCATTGTGGAGACAAGCTTCATTTTATTTTTTCTACTCCCTATCGAAAGCAGTGCTGTTTTTTCTCCCCTCTGGGCAAGTCGCATCTGAAGAGTAAATAATTCGATAAAACCAGGAGATGCATTTTGATTAAATGCCTTTGATGCCATGAAGGTAGCAAGTTTTTCTTCAAAAATGGTGTTGGGTGTTTCGACTGCGACAACCTCAGCGACACCTTTATACAATTTGATTGTCACCTTGCCTGAGACTTTTTCGTTCTGTCTATCAATATACGCGTTCAAATTATCCATAAATGGCTCGTACCATAGACCCGCATAACAAGTATAAGCCCATTTGGTATCGACCTCTGTTTTAAATTCGTTTTCCATTCGCGTACTCACATATTTTTCGAGATTTCGATGTGATTGAATGATGATCTCAGCCGCTGGTGCTTCGTAAATGCCACGTACTTTGAGCCCTACTACGCGATCTTCGATATGATGTGTGATACCAACTCCATGAGCAGAACCTACTTTGTTTAAATGCAAAATCAAGTCCGACAATTTCATCTGCGTTCCATTGACCGATACAGGCAATCCTTTGACAAATTCCATTGTCACCATCTCAGGCTTATCTGGTGCATTTTCTGGCAATGTTGATACCAACAAAATGTCTTTCAAAGGAGGGACAAGGCCGGGATTTTCGATCTCTCCTCCTTCTCCGGTCACTCCCCACATATTATCATCGTATGAATACGGCTTGTCAGCAGTCTGTCTCACTGGTATTCCATGTTTTTTTGCATACTCTATCTCCTCGTCCCGGCCCATACCCCATTCCCGAACAGGAGCGATAATTTTGATATCAGGATTTAAGGCAAGTGAGACGCCCTCGATACGCACTTGATCATTCCCTTTTCCGGTACAACCGTGTGCAATGGTGTCAGCTCCTTCATGTGCTGCGACCTTCACTGCCCATTTGGCAAGCAGTGGACGGCCAATCGGAGTGGATAAATGATATGAACCCTGATATGAAGCATTGGCTTTGATACCTTTTGCGATATATTCATTGGCAAATTCATCCTTTGCATCAACTACAATGGCTTTTACAGCACCAAGCTTCAGGGCTTTTTTACGAATCTCTTCAAGATCATCGGTCAATTGTCCGATGTCAATCGTGAGGGCGACGATCTCGGCATTATACTCTTCCTGTATCCACTTGAGCATTACTGATGTATCAAGACCGCCTGAATATAATAAAACAACTTTTTTTACTTCACCTTTTCGCCCTTCGTAAGAAGACACCTTCATATAGTTCTGTTTTTTTTGCATAAGTATTAAAAAATATTAAAATGATATGTAATTTATAAAAAAAGATGTTAATTTTTTACAAATAAAAATACTATACGCCAAAAAATGAGGAAAGTCAAATATGTTTCGGATTTATTTATGGGGCTTCTGTGACTGTATCTGGGAGTGTCACGAGAATTTCTGTAGGCTTAGGAGCTCCACTTGGCATGACGGGCTTTTTCATCCAGTAAAAAAGCCGTGGCTGAGCCCATTTTATCCCATCGCAACGATCTTTTTTACTTTCGGCAACAGGAGTAGTGGTAGGCTTTGTATTTTTTCTTTTGATACATGTGCCAACTGTCCACACATACCGTTTACCTTCTTTTAAACCAGTTAAATTTGAAACAGCATATGAAGTCTCGACAATGTCATTCACCATGATGGGCTGTATACCTGCGCCAGTCACACGCAACTGATATGAAACAACTTCCGTAGGACAATCTACTGACCATGTAAGCATTGAGGTACTGTCTGCTACTGCACGATTGGCTGGCTTTGATAATTGTGGTCGACAACGAAGGTAATTTTTTCTTAAATCTTCTACGGATTTATTTTTTGAGGAGGCTCCTTGAACAGACGGATCTGTAGAGTTTGAACGGGCAAGTAAATGCAACACATCGATATAGCTATATACACTGATTGCGACAAGGAAAAGAGCTAATGCAATACTGTATTTAAGTATTTTATTTTTTCCGTCCTGAATTTTTTGATTATTTTTCTTCATACCATAATAAAAACAGGTTTTTGCTATTTTGTCAATAAATATCAAAAAAAATCCACGGCCAATCTCCGTAATCATATAAACTCAACGGATTTACACGATCACTGATGAGAGGTTTAAAACTATCTCCATATCCTATTTGACGTGGGACAATAGTATTCGTTTTAAGATCAAGATAAAAAACAGTAAGGACGGCAGCATTTTCGTTATAATTACCGCCCGTTTCTTCATACATTTTATTTGGCTTTTTTGGGGGGAGATTATCAATAGGAAAAATGTGAGACATAACTACAAACTATATATTCCCGGGTTAAAATATACGTAATAAGTTCGTTGTAGTAACGTAAGAAAAAATCAGCAATTTGCGTTCAAATAAATGTTCAACTGTCTGATATATATAAACATATATACATATATATGAAATGATTTCATTCCGTTATTTACAATAAATTTTCTACACCTAAAACCTAAATGCAACTTTATAAACTTTATTAATGAACATTCCTTTGTTAAACTTAAGGATCTATGAAACCTAATGTGATTGAAGTTAAAAATCTTGTCAAACGCTACAAAAAAGCCGAAAAAAATGCAGTTGATGATATTTCGTTTAACGTATACGAAGGTGAGTTTTTTGCATTTCTCGGACCAAACGGCGCTGGAAAAACAACCACTATTTCTATCCTCACTACGACACTTTCGAAAACCTCAGGTGAAATAAAAATTGCTGGGTATGACCTTGAAAAAAAACATAGTGAAGTACGCAGGAATATCGGTATAATTTTTCAGAATCCGAGTCTTGATCGCAATCTGAGTGGGGAAGAAAATATACGTTTCCATGCAATTTTATATGGACTTTACCCATTCCGCCCGACATTTGGACTCATGCCCGATGCATACAAAAAACGTATTCAGGAACTGGGTGAAATAGTGGGTATGCAAAAGGAGATGTTTCAGCCGATCGGTACTTACTCAGGAGGTATGAAGCGCAAACTTGAAATTGTCAGAGGATTGATGCATAAACCCAAAGTTCTTTTTCTGGATGAGCCCACCGTCGGTCTCGATCCTATTAGCCGTAAAAATCTGTGGGAATACCTCAATAATATTCGAAAAACAGAAAAAACCACTATTTTTCTCACTACTCACTATCTTGATGAAGCCGAGTCCGCTGATCATGTATGCATCGTGAATCATGGAAAAATTATCACAGACGGCACACCATCGCAAATAAAAGAAAAACTCATACAAGAGTTTCTGGTTATCGATGCTTCTGATAAAAAACGACTTGAGGAAGAATTAAACAAGAAAAAAATATCTTTCAAATATGACAAAAACTACATCATTCCACTCAAAAATCAGACAGCACAAGAAATGATTCAACGCATATCAATACCTCTTACATTACTTACTATTCACTCCCCGACTCTTGAAGATGCATATCTGGAAATTGTGGGAGATTCAGAAAAATAATATGAAAGAATTAAACGCCATACTTACTTTGGCATTTCGAGACTTGTATAGATTTCTCAGAGACAAACCACGACTTCTGATATCTTTTATTTTTCCTCTACTTTTTATCGGTGTTTTAGGTGGGAGTCTACAATCAAATCTTGGTAAAAATGCTGGCTATGATTTTATGTCATTTGTGTTTACTGGAGTATTGGGACAAACTCTTTTTCAATCCACCGCCTCAGGTATCATTTCACTTATCGAAGATCGTGAAAATAATTTTACTCAGGAAATTTTTGTCTCCCCTATCTCCCGCTACTCTATCATCACAGGTAAAATCCTGGGCGAATCACTTGTCTCATTTGCTCAATGGATCGGTATCGTAGTTTTTGCATACGTTATCGGTATCGACTTTTCGATAACGCAAATCCTGAGACTTATTCCTGCTGGGCTTGCAATCAGCTTTTTTGGTGGTGCTTTTGGCATATTGGTACTTGCCAATCTGAGCGGTCAAAGATCGGCTCAACAGCTGTTTCCCATTATCATTTTTCCTCAGTATTTTCTTGCAGGTGTTTTTAACCCTATCAAGGAGCTTTCTCCGGTCTTATTGTGGCTTTCACGCATCTCACCCATGACGTATGCAGTAGACTTTGGCAGAAGTGTATATTACCTTGGCACTCCTGATTATGATAAAGTTGTTATTTTCAGCCCTATCACCAGTCTCTTGGTGCTTGTTGGGATGTTTGGTGTTTTTCTCGTTGTCGGGACAGTGCTTTTCACCCGCAATGAGCGCAATAGATGATATAATAACGCGAAACGTATAACGTGGAGCGTGAAACGTTTTATAGTTTAAAAAATGTGTTGTAAGACGCGGAATCTGATATATGAACGGACTCACGATACATGTTATACGTTTTACGCTACACGAAATATCACGCCGCGGTGGTGGAATGGCAGACACGCAGGTCTCAAAAACCTGTGGGATCAAACCCATGTCGGTTCGACTCCGACCCGCGGCACAAATAGTCAACAAGTGCCTGTAATAGTAGATGGTCAACTCGTTATGACATTTCATATGTCTGCCTAGATGGTGGATTTGTCAAACTGTATACTTGATACATGCAAAATCTTCTCGCTTTTGACCGTTTGATAACTAAATCATTGCAACTCTCTACTCCATCATTTAATAAAATCGAAACAATACTTTCTTTATTTTTCTCTATATACGGCTGGTCGTGGGTCTTGTGGGCTGGAATACTCGGAGTGATCTTTTGGAAAAAACGGTCAATTCTCAAACCGTTATTTACTCAACTTGCATATAGTCTTATCCCTACATTTGTAATCGTTGAATATCTTATCAAAAATCTGGTTGGCCGCGTGCGACCTTGGCAAGCCATGGAAGAAATCCAACTGTACTGTCCAGGAGATTACAGTTTTCCTTCAAGTCATGCAGCTCTTGCGTTTGCTGCTGCCACAATCTTTGCAAATCATGATAGAAAAAACAGATTCTGGTACTACCTGACAGCTGCGCTGATAAGCTATTCGCGGATTTATCTACACTGTCATTATCTTGGAGATGTCCTCGTAGGTGGTTTCATCGGTTGGCTCATCGCCTTACTATGGGCAAAAATTCAAATTCCGAAACATACCTAGTAATTGTTTCATCGGTAATAATACGTGCTTCTTCAGGCAAATGAGCAAAAATCTGCCTTTCAATCTTGGCAAAATAACCAGTCATTTCCTCAAAATGATTGTCGCTTACTAAGTCCGGTTTGCGTGTTTTAAATCGTTCATGGCCATCCTTCAATCTCTCCTCCAAAGAAGTCACGCCAAACGGTGTTACTCTCATATCTGCATATGCTGCGATTTTTTTGGAATAATCCTCTGATTCTGCATTTTGCTTTGCTTTTGAAAAACCAATCGCATCAATAAGCTCCATCACCCGCTCCGGATGAACAAATAAATCCTGAATTCCTGCTTTCTTGAACACCTGCAAACCCAAATCCCTTGAATCATTATCTGCTGTAAACCGTTTACTGGTTACCGGCTTTATAACTTTATGAACTTTATAACTTGATAAACCAGTCATAATTTCTCTCACGATTTGTTTTGTCGCTTCATGCTCATCATTCCCATACTTCATGCGGTATTCATCTTGCACTTTTTGCCAATAATCCCTCCCTTGAGGCTCTAAAAACTCAGGAAAACGATCGAGGCTAAATTTGAGTATGTTTCCCATATCGTGCAAAAGACAAGCCAGGATGATCTCATTGGTGTCAATTGATTGTTTGTCAATAAAATTGACTGATATGTACGCAGCCACGCCTGCCACACGAAGCTGGTGCAACTGAAGCGCTGGCATTATGTGATATTTTTCATACATCGTCTTTATCATGAGATTATAATATCACCACTTTTTTGTGTTTGTCGGGTATACTTACCTCACTATGTATATCGTATTTCTTGCACCAGAAACCAAAAATACTCAAACACTCAAGCAATACGGGCAGGTCGTCGCACTCATCAAAGAATTTAAAAATAACTGTCACGATGGTACTTTTCCTGTCAATGCAAACGATCTTGAAAATCATGCAGCCCAACTCACGCGGGAAATAAAGAAAGCCGATGCTTTGGTGGTCGAGGCTTCCGAATCAAATTTCAACATTGGTAGATTTATCACTCTCGCACTTCAACAGCACAAACCTACACTTCTTCTTCAAAAAGCACCAGGAGAAAATCCGTTGTTGATCGGAACAAGTCGATTAGTATCGATTAAACAATATCAGGATATTGAAAATGATATCCGCAAACATCTGGAATTATTTTTCAAAATTGCTAAAAAACAACGTCTGACTTATCGCTTTAATATCATGCTGAGCAAAGATATCAATAATTATGTTATGGACAAAGCTCAGTCCCAAGGCATGAGCAAAGCAGACTATATTCGGGAGCTTATTGTTCATGATATGGCAGATTGACCATCTTTGCGCGATCAAGCGAATAGCCGCATACAGTTATAGTTTCAATTAAATCCTCAGTGTTTCGAGCCGTGACGGTCATATTGTGAGATTCATCTGTGCTTTCAATTTTTATTTCTGCGCTACGAAAATGCAATAGGCTCATAGCATACTCTGATCGTTTTACCATCCGCAGTCCCATCAGTATCAATTCTTCTTCAACATTTGCCCACTCTTCTTCAGGGAATGATTTATAAAACAGTAGCTCGTTTTTAACCAATGGAGATTTTTGTTTAAAAAGTGATAATGCGCAGGTGCCTGATTGTTCACGCATCTGGAGCAGGATACCATCTTCATTCATAGCACGATGTTTTTTATGCAAAACGGAAAGAAGTGTATATAAATCTATCCATCTATCCGAAGTCAGATACCCCATTTTTTCCTGTTTTTCAAAATCAAAAAACTCTATAGTCGATTTGAGTTCTCTTATTTTTTTACCACCCTTTTCCAGAAGATCATGCTCAATATAGTGTGGCACTACTCCCTGAATAATGGCTTTACAATCTCTGTTTACTTGCCTGTCTCGAATAATGAACATATTATTTTTATACAAAATATGTATTAAATAAGTAATTGTTGTAATAATCTAAACTATAATAGTTATGTAATTACACCAGTAACTATAAAAAATCAGAATGCAGATGTCAATGTGGAAATAAGTAGCTCAAGCTTATCGGCTCTCAAAAGCGCAGCTCATGAATGATAGTACGCAGGTTTGTATTTAAAATTATTGTTTAGCACATGTAAGATATGCTCTTAACTATATTGTGAATCAGCCTAACGCTTATATTACTGAAGTTTTATCAACACCATAAAATTTAACACGGTCTCCACGGAACATAAGGTCTATCTCGCCTGTAGAACCATTTCTATGTTTTGCTATGTAAACTTTGATAATACGTTGGCTATTATCAAGTAAATCATCTCCATCGTCATCTTGATACAAGAACATGACAACGTCTGCATCCTGTTCAATCGCTCCTGACTCTCGCAGATCGGCAAGCTGTGGCTTTTTGATATTTCGCTGCTCTACCGCGCGGGACAACTGAGAAAGAGACAGGACAGGAATCTGCAATTCACGGGCAAGATTTTTTAATCCTAACGATATAAACGATACCTCCTGCACGCGTGAATCAAACTTCCTTCCCGGATCAGCGAGTTGCAAATAGTCAACAACAATCAGTTCTAAACCATGTTCAGCTTTAAGCTTGCGAGCCTTGGTGCGCATTTCCAATATTGAAATACCAGGTGTATCGTCTATGTAAAGCGGAGCGTCACTGAGTTCTCCCATCGCAGCGATGTAGCGCTTGGTATCCTCATCTGTGAGCCTTCCTGTTTTTAGTCGCCATGCATCTACGTCAGATTGACTCACGAGCAAACGATCAGCAAGCTCCTCTTTGCTCATTTCAAGTGAAAAAAATCCAACAGGCTTTTTTTCCTTCAAAGCAGCATGTAAGGCAATATTAAGAGCAAATGATGTTTTTCCGACACCTGGTCGAGCGGCTAATATGACCAGATTTGAACGCTGAAGGCCAGAAAGTTTATTGTCAAGAGTTGAGAAACCAGTAGGAACACCTCGGATATGATCACCACTTTTCATAAACTCTTCAAGCCGTTCATAACTTTCACTCAATAAAGCTTTAAGAGGAATAAAATCTCGGTGCTGATGTTCTTGGGCAAGTGCAAAAATATCAGATTCGATTTCATCAATAAGCTCCTTGATATTGCCTTTATCCTCAAAAGCTTTTTCAACTGAACGGGAACTCACATCGATCAGTTTTCTTTTGGTGTATGCGGACCGGACAATCTGTCCATATTGCTCGATATTTGCTGATGTAGGCACCGAACTCAACAACTCCGAAAGATACGCCTGTCCACCGGCCAATTTGAGATTACCCTCACTTTGCAGTTGATTTTTCAAGGTGATGATGTCGATCGGATCCCGCTTTTCAAACAATTTCAGCATACCGTCATAAATAAGTTTGTGTTCTCTGAGGTAAAAATGCTCGCTGCGCAAAAATTCAGCAACAAGGGAGATAGCGGCTGTATCGATAAGAATGCCACCTAAGACACTTTTTTCAGCAGATTCATCGTGGGGCGGAGTACGCAATGCATCCCGCGCCATTTGTGAAGGAGGCATAAAATTTTTAGTTCTTCAATACGACAGTCTTTGTTTCTTCACTGGTAAGATCTTCTTTTTTCACAGATAATTTTTCGATCGGTTCGACATCTTGTAGGCCCATCTGTTTGAGATATTCTTCCAGTGTTTGGAGCTCTCCAAAAATCTTTTCGTTCATTCCCGGGGCTTTATAATGCATTGGAATGACGATTGCTGGTTCGATTTCTTTGATAATTTTTTCAGCTTCTTTTGGGCCGATAGTATAATGACCGCCTACAGGTATCATCAGAATATCAATATCGCCGATTTTTTCGATAGTAGCATCGTTAAGAAGATGCCCAAGATCCCCACAGTGCAAAATAGAGATACCTTCTGCGACAATTTTATACATGATATTTTCCCCTCGTTCTTTGCCATCCGCATTATCATGTTTTACAGAGTATCCATACAATCTGACTTTATTTTTTTCAAACTCACCTGGCCAGTCAAAAAATACTATCGACTCACCTTTGACACCCTCTTTGTATGCATGATCCTCATGTGCATGAGAAATCGTCACGATATCAGCTTCCTGTTTTGGATATTTCAAACCTACATACGAAGGATCAAACGGGTCTGTAATTATTTTTGCGTCTCGTGTCCGAATAAAAAATGAAGAGTGTCCAATATATTTTATATCCATAAGTGTATAGAGGATAACAAAACCGTGAAGAAATTACAATTTGAAATGATGCGCCCATATAAAAAGGCGAGGTGCACCTCGCCTTCTCTTTCAAAAAGCTCCCGATTTAGGCCTTGTTTGCGGCTTTAATGAGAATTTTTTTTGGCTTTGCCTCTTCCGCAATTTTTGCTTTGACCACAATCACCCCTTTTTCTAGAGTAGCCTCAATACTTTTTGGATCAACTGGCCTGGGAAGTGTAGTGGTATAGTCAAATGAACTGATACGCTCCTGTTTGTACACCACACGTTTGGAATCTTTCTCTTCCGACTTTTGAGAAAAATGTGCCTTGATACGCAGTACGCCGTTCTCAAACTGTATATCTACATTTTCAGGCGCTACATCTGGAGCAGGAGCTTTGACTATGATATGGTCATTTTCTTCGTATACATCGATACCGTCTGTCATAGTCATAGATGGCCAAAAATCATCCATTTCTGAAACCATTGGCCGATATAATAAACGTGAAAATGGTGATACTATTCTGATGTTATTCATATTTCGCACCCCCTTTCTCCCCTAACTCATAATCTGCTTACACATTATCACTCTACCACTTAGTCTGCTAACTGTCAAGATATATGAATACTGTTTGAGTTTTGGCTTGACACTTTATATACTACTTACCATCGCACTGTGCCCGGTTAGTTCAGTGGTAGAATACATTCTTGGTAAGAATGAGATCGTGGGTCCGATTCCCACACCGGGCTCATTTTTTTTGAAATATCTTGAAAATACATATTTTTTGTGTAGAATATTCAGAATGTCAAAACAAAATAAAAACTCAGGTCAATTCCAATGGAGTGGATTTCCTAAAGATATTATTATTACTATTGCAGATAGTCGGATTGATCCATTAACAGGAATTGCAATAGACACTGATGGTGCTCAAGTAAGACATATCGACGGGCTCGTACATGACGATTTAAATATCGAAACTGATCCAGTTGAAGTACTTGGCCATACACAAGAAATGACTACGGAAGATATGTATTTAACCAATCCAAGATTGTGGAGAAGAAAACATCAATAATACGATATGTACCTTTCAACATTAAAAAATTTATTATCATTTTATTTTATAATTCATGACTTTAATATCAAATCAACCTGAGGCTGGCATGATTCCGGGCATAGAAAGACCGGATAAACTTTTGAGAGATGAGTTGACTACCAAAACATATACTGGCGATATCGTCCCTGACGAAGTATTACACTCAGACGGTCACACAGTTTGGACACCTATAAATAATCCATACGAAGCTGATGAAAATCCTATGCGGGATTTGAGAACAGGTAAAAAATGATACAGGAAACAATTTTTTCATGTAAAAGTGTCAAATACGTTCTTTCTGTCGAATGATCTCATAGCCTACGATCGCGGCGGAGACGATGACATTGAGAGATTTATTCACTCCCCACATCGGAATCTCAGCTACCCCGTCACAAAGCTCAAGCGTCTCTGCACTCACCCCAAACGACTCATTGCCAAGCACGAGCGCGCAGGGAAATGAATAGTGCAGTTTTGTATACGGTATCGATTTATCCGACTGTTCAACGGCTACAATCTGAACAACTTTGTTGCCATTTGTCTCCTGAAACACCGGTGTCTGTTTACTATTTGCTGAGCGGCTGAGTCGCTGAGTCGCTGAACTTCTGTCGCACTGAGCTTCTGTCGCTCTGAGCTTCTCTATCGCCTCCCCAGCGCTTTGACAATACTCCCATGGCACGATCTTGTATGTGCCTACGCTCGCCTTCATGATTTTATGATTTGGCGGTGTCTCGGTATCGCCACACAGATATATTTTGCTTACCGCTAGCGCATCTGCCAGACGGAACAATCCGCCAATATTGTATGTGTCATACACATTATCGAGGATAAAATAAAGCGGCCTGCGCTTGAGACCATCTTTAAAAGACGCTGCATCTGTCTGATCAATATCCCGAAGCTGATGAGAATTCAGTCTATTCATAGCTCTCTATTATATAGGTGTTAGGTTTTAGGTGCTAGGTATTAGTAGTCAATAGGTAAAAGCCTGCCTGCAGCAGGCAGGTATGAGCTTCTGGTATACAAACTTTATAAACTTTATGAACTTTGTAACTTGATAAACTAGTTATATCCTATAGTTGACAAACAGTTTATCCTATAATATAATTAGCTGCTGAATATGAAATACATCTTTTTTGCCTTGATTGCACTAACCCTTTCAACCACAACCGTTATGGCCGATTCCGGCCAATATGGTCAGTACGGTGGCACAACTCCCGTGCAGACAATCATCATCGACAAAAAGGTAAGCAAAACTACTTCAACTAAAGGAGGCATCGTAGAATATGTAGACAATCTTTCTCCGCAGGATGCACGCTTCATTCCAGGGCAAAAAATATATTTTCAAATCAAAATCAAGAATATTTCAAATACTACGATCGAACGTGTGGATGTATCAGATACTCTCCCCTCTTATGTAGATGCTATTGAAGGTCCTGGCTCATATGACGCATCTTCAAAAACAGTGAAATGGTCTTACACTCAACTCAAAGCAGGTGAAGAAAAAACTGAACACATTACAGCTCAAGTTCAAAACCAAACACAATTACCAACTGACAAGGGAGTGATATGTCTCATCAACAAAGCATTTGTACAATCTCAACAGAATACAAATGATGACACATCTCAATTTTGTATTGAAAAGCAGGTAGCTCTTACCAAAGGTGGTGTCCCGACCAAAGCCCCAGAGGCTGGTCCTGAACTCGGTATCTTATTGGGATTACTTAATGCCGGAGGATTGGCAGCAGGATTTTATCTCAAGAAAAAAAGTATCTAAATAAACTATGACTCAAAATCATTCTGTCATTCTTGTCACCTTAACATTGATTTTAATCATAACTTTGGCCAGCGGTATTTATTTTGGATTGCAAAGAATAGACAAATACCTTGAATTCAAAGCTCGTTATGATTGTGCTGAAATTTCACGATTTACGATAACATCAACAAAAGATAATACTACCGTTTATTACCCTGTAGAAGATATATATCGCAAATGTCTCAATGAAAAAGGATATTAATTTTTTATTTACCTATCTATTACATCTTTATGAATACATCAGTACAACAAAAGTGCGCTAATGATACAAGCCATTCAACATTATTATTTACCCATAATTTTATGAGAAAAATACTTACGATGCTTGTCGCACTGTGCGGCATGATCGTTTTTGCCTCTTCAACAGCGTATGCAACCGGAGGCGCATCATTATCAATGCCTGATTCTGCACGCGAAGGTGAGAAAGTCACCATCAAAGTGTCATGTGAAAAAAATACATACACTTCTGTAGATTTTGGAGACAATTCTTCAACTTCTATATCATGTGATGAAAACGGTGCTCAGACATGGCATCAGTATGGATGTCGCTCTGGACAATCACAAAGCCAATATATTGTGAAGGTCCGTAATCAATCCGGAGCACAATCTCAAAAAATGATCACCATCCGCTGCGGCAACAACGACTCACGTGATGATGATTCACGCGACAACGACAAGAATAAAAATAATCAATGTCGTGCAGACGAAGCGCGCATTTCTACCTCAGACGAGAATGTCAAAGGTGGTGAGCGTGTACGTTTTAAACTCAAAGGATTTAATGCCTATGAATGGGTAAATGTCAATTTTGGCAATGGAAATAAAGTAGACATAAAAACAGATAAGTCTGGAAACGCTGAAACATGGCATATGTATGAATGTACAAATAACAATAAAACATATTCTGTCAAAGCATCTTCTCTGACTTGCAACAAAGCAAAAGATCAAGTGGAAGTAAAAATCAAATCGTGTAATAAAAATAATGATGATAAAAACGATAACAATGATCGCCCATCAAATACTATTCCTTATTGTCCTGCAGGAACAGAAATGCTTTTTGACAGCAATTCACCCTCTGCAATAAATAAAGGAATACAAACAAAATTTGGTGGAAACGTCACGGAAGTTTCAAGAACATGGACGAAGCAAACAGTAAGCAACAATACACTTATCACCACAAACGACGAAAATCGCAATAATACCGACCTTGCTATCACATTTCCAGCCTACATCAACCTTGATTCAGTTCTCATTTACGATAACGATCCAAAATCTGGTGAACGTTACTGGAGTGTAAATGGCATTGAATTAAATCATCGTGCTCCTGGAGACCAGGATAATAAATGGGCACCTCTTCACCGTATCAGTCAGGATGTACAAACCATCACGCTTGATACCGGTGGTGACAGTGCACACATCAATTTCTGTATTAGAAAGCAAAAAGACAATACTCCGACACCAACTAAATCTGTTACAAAAACACCTACCCCAACCAAAGCAGTCACTCCTACACCAACCAAGTATCCATCAATCACCCCAACACCAACTCAAACACAAACCCAACCATATATTGAAGTGATGCCCAATCCATCAACCTGCACACAAGGCGCAACCGAAAAAGTAGTGGTAAAAATGTACAAATTCACTCCGAATCAGTATGTACATGTAGAGTTTGGTGATGGTTCGTACGTAGACACTTATGTAGACGGGAATGGAAATGGAACAACAGACCATATCTACCAAAGTCTTGACATGGATAAATCATATACCGTTCGAGTGGTGAATCTCTCAACAGGTGTAGTAATAACAAAAAACGTCATGATTAAAGCGTGTAAAAATCTTACACCTACTCCTACACCACCACAAATCACTCCGTGTAAAGATATGAATGTTCATGTAAAAGTGACTGTTGATGGTCAAACAATACAAAAAACATTTGCAACTGGCGTAGGACCTTATTACCCAGTGCATGATGCTGGCACTGCATCTGTTGATCAACTCTTTGAGTTCACTGCCAACTTCAATCCGATTCTTTCACGATATTGGCAGGGACAGTACATCGATATCAAGCCAAACTATTGGGACATGATGAGTGGCGGAAACTGGATGCCACATTTCTTTCTCAAAGGATTCCACAGTGTAAATGAAGAAGAAATGAAAGCACATGCAAGAAACCCAATCAATGGAGACATGGTCACTCAGATTGCCTATATTCCAGGTCAGGAAACATTCGTTGGCCGGGATGCAGCAGGCAATATGTGTGGAGTAGTCTTTGAACAGGATCTTGATCCACCTCCAGCACAAAGTATCAATGTCACTGGTCTGAGACTCTTTACCAGTCCGACAAAAAGAACACCTAAAATGTTCAGATAAAGATCAAAAAAATAACAGGTATCCGCCCTGAGAAATCAGGGCGGTTTTTTTTCGTCATTAATACTTCTATAATAAAAAAATGCTTTCACGTTTTTTTCGACTGTTGTGGCATTATCGAAACCCTTTGATCCTTTTTCTTTTGACATTCTTCATCGGAGTTGCCAATTACGAACCAGGTACGTGGCTCACTGGCTGGGACACACTTCACCCTGAGTTTGATTTTGGACTCAATTTTGCACGGGTTTTTAATGGAGTTTGGAGAGAAGAACAAGGATTGGGCGCAGTAGCAGCTCATGCACATATGAGCGAACTTCCCCGTCTCATTGTACTGTGGATTTTGTCATTAATTTTTCCTCTCTCAGCGTTGAGATATGTCTATATGTTCATATGTCTCTCAACTGGAACGATAGGTATGTACTTTTTCCTTTCTGATGCACTTCGCAGAAATCAAACTCACGATATAAATATAGATCAAACTTCAGCATTTCTTGGCGGTCTGTTTTATCTATGCAATTTAGCGGTTCTACATATGTTTCTCGTACCGTTTGAAATGTTTCCTACTCAATATGCACTCCTGCCCTGGCTTTTCTTGTTTGCAACTCAATACCTTCTTGCACAAAAACGAAAAACAGTCCTGTGGTTTACTGTCGCAACATTTTTTTCTATGCCGATGGCTTACGCATTTCAATTATGGTATGTATTTGCCGGATCATTTTTTCTATATCTTCTGGGGTTATTGATATGTCATCGCTCATACAAAACACTCAAGCGAACAATGGTTCTGATAATGATTACTTTGAGCATCAATGCGTTTTGGTTGCTTCCCCATGTGTACTTTCTCTCAGACACAGCATCTCATGTACCAGAAGCTCACGCCAATATGCTTTTTTCACAGCGAATGTTTGAACTCAATAAAGCTCGCAGCTCTCTTTGGGATGTAGCTGTTTTGCAAGGCGCTCTGTATGATTGGAGCAAATTTGATGGACAACGATTTGTGCCTTTGTTTTCAATATGGAAAACTCATCTTGATAGACCTATTATCATCTTGCTCAGCGTATTAAGCGTGGTAATGATGATAATGGGCCTCATTCGGCTTGTTTATCGACGTACTGATGTGGGTTATGCCCTTTTACCAGCTGGCATATGCTGCTTTCTTTTTATGGCAAGCGCGAGCTGGCCTTTTGAACTAGTGTTTGAATGGCTGAGAGAACAAGCTCCTTTATTGAAAGAAGGTCTCCGGTCTCCCTATACCAAATGTTCAATCGTGCTACTGTTTACCTACAGCTTTTTATTTGCGTATGCGCAACCTGTTTTGCTTGAAAGCATCCAAAAGAAAAAAAGAATTTTATATACATTTTTTACTTCTGTTTTGCTCATCATATATCTTTTCCCTTTTTTTACTGGAAATCTGATAGATATTTCTATGAAGGTGAAAATACCTCAAGCTTATCAGGAGCTGTTTACTTGGTTTAAAACAAAACCAGCGCAAGAACGAGTTGCCCTTTTGCCCGTGCATTCATTTTGGGGGTGGGAATACTATAAATGGGGATATCAGGGCGCTGGATTTATCTGGTTTGGACTCCCCCAATCGATACTTGTCAGAGATTTTGACCGGTGGCAACCGAATAATGAAAATTTTTACTGGGAATTCTCGTATGCAGTGTATTCTCGAAAATCTGAACGCATGAAAGAAGTGCTGCAAAAATACCGTGTGAAATGGCTCATCGTCGATAATACGATCATCAGCCCTTCTTCGCCACAATCGCTTTATTTTTCAGAAATAAAAGAATTAATACATGAAATGAGATCGCATATTCAGCTTGCTAAAACAATTGATGAGTTGGAAGTATACAAGGTTGATATTTCACCTGCTGACACCGAAAAAGCAACAATAATAAAAAATGTGAAAACTGTGTCCCCTTCATACAAATGGAATAATTATGACAGGGCGTATCATGAACAAGGTGACTATATCTCGAGTGATGATGTTTCTTTTCATTCAGCTGATGTTATATATCCTTTTCTCTCTCTTTTTACTGGAAGAGCATCGCAAAAACCGATATTACATATAAGGCGCGAAAACGATGTGTATTTTTTGCAGTCACAGGTACCATGGCCACCAGTCAAAAATAAAAGTACATTTTATTATCTCGAATCTGATAACACAGGCACCTTGCAAACTGTCAATTCTGAATTTGATATGTATGGTCGTTCGGTTCAGACTGAACTGATCCCTCTTGAAGGTTATTTGACAGCCAGAATACCTATACTTTCTGAATATTATACTTATGACACTCTTGAAGATTCTTCGTTGTACTCTCTTTCTGAAACACGTTGTGATACAAATTTAAAAGGTCCGATAGAACGATATCCTATATCCGGAGGCGGAATACGATTTGTTAGTCAAAATGCCAGTAACTGTATGGATATACTACTTACTCGATTGGATCAGCGGTACAGCTATATGGTAGAAATTGAAAGTGACAACAAACATGGATCCCCTTTTCTTTTTTCTATTCAAAATATCGACTCAAAAAAATCTGAAGCTGATACGTATCTTCCTTTAGGAAAAGTTACCTCCTACTTTATTATTCCTCCTATGAAGGAATACGGTAGACAGTATGCTCTCCATTTTGATAATCTTTCTATTGGAAATGAAAAATCAATAAATGATCTTCTTCGTGTACGGGTACAAAGATTTCCCTATGATTTTCTACATAGCCTCAAAGTCAAAAACCGAGAGCCAATTACCAATAAAAAAAATGTTTTTATCCTATCACAAAGCTACGACTATGGCTGGCTCGCATTTGACATAATGTGTGTCAGGGAAAACTTTTTCTGCACAATAAAAAAATCTTTTCCTTTCTTTTTTGGCACACGCATAAAAGACCATGTAAAGGTAAATAATTGGGCAAATGGATGGGTAATCAATTCCCTCAATGCTGAAATGGAGAAAAATATCATTGTGATATTCTGGCCGCAATATCTTCAGTATGTTGGCTTATTGACTTTACTTTTTACTATTTTTCTTGTTGTGCGAAAATCAATGCGAGCAAAATAAAACTCCCTAACATTTCATATTAACAAATCATCTACTGGGTCTCATTAGATCAAATCTACATCTAAATAAAAATGTTGATTCCTTTTTTCACTTCATTTTTATCTTCTCTTTCTATCGACGACTCCCCAATATTGTCATAATCATACGCATGATATTTGTAATAAGTTT
>CAZNUT010000023.1:0-21961 GCA_964576365.1 uncultured Gammaproteobacteria bacterium | reverse complement strand
GGATCATCAAAACAACCTAAAGTAGAAATTATCAACCGTTTGCACTACCAGCGCCACAAATTCAATAAAGGTAAAAGGCCTGATCAGATCATATTTGCCACGCAACAAGATGTGCAACAGTATGTTGATGAGGCAAGAGAAGCAATAGCTGGTCTCGAAGTGAATCACAGAACTGATGGTAAAGATATACCACTAATGGATGGATTATCGCTTCGTACCTATAAAATCCCTCATGAGAATACACGTTAAAAAATACCCGATGCAGAGCGTGAACGCTTTTTGATTTTAGGAGCACATTTTGATGACGAAGTCGTAGGGACAGGAGGCTTAGTAGCAAAAGCGAGTGAACAAGGACATGATGTGACAGCACTCATATTTTGCGGAGGAAGTAGTGGTCGGGCAGATCATGGACTCAATGAACAGAATGGCTGGTATACTCGATTGCACGAAACAATCGAGGGAGGAAAAGTTGTAGGCTTGGATGAAGTTCATGTCATAGTAGGTGAAAATGGTATTGGACTCCCTGAATGGTTCTGGGGTTCAGACCCATCTTGGTCTCGTCAGATGGCAAACGAACTCGGTCGTCGTTACAACGTGCACCATGTAGTTGGACATCATGATAGCGACGGCACCCAAGATGCTAAAATGTTTGTTGATAATCACCCAGATCATTGGGCCGTAGGAAAAATTACTAGTGAATGGAATCGAAGTCAATGGACAGATCACCATTCCTTTGCATGTCCTGATTATCGAATAGGTAAAGAAGATATTATCAACCCATCTGTTCATAAATATGTTGTCTGGCCTGGTCGTCATAATCCGAGTTACAACGAATATGTAGAATTTGATCTCCCGACAGCAATGCAAGTAGCAGACGCTATAGGAAAACACCGCACACAAACCGTGCCGGTACAAAATGGCCCATGGGGCATAGATAATAGTTATGCACTTATGTCTCTTATGCCAAAACTTGGCATGCGGTTTGGCCTTGATGTCAATCGACCTGATATGACATTTTTTGAAGGATACGAATCAACAGGTGGTAAACTGATCACTTCTGTAGTCAAATAAAGTTTCCAAACAGTCGTTTACATGGTAAATCAAAAACTGCGGTCGCAAGGCCGCAGTTTTTTTATGTATAAAATAAATACCTATAGTAATGAATATCTTGTACACATAAAAATGTATGATATGATATGAAAACTATTTAGAAATTTAACTCTTTATGGCCAAAGATAAATTTACATATCTTCACGACCTCATGCTCAATCATGAGCATGGAGCCGGCTTCATACCTGAAATATTTGATAACGATACACTGCGTACTCAACTAGGGATGGCCGGCAACATAGGAGGCGCTGGTAAAGATTCACAGTCGACGATCATGGCCTATGGCACATATGGATCACCGATGATGCAAAAAGAATTAGGAGATGTATGGAAAGTTCGAGCTGCGTTTAATACCCCAGACCCTCTTGAATTACAAGGAGGGTTTCAACCTGAACAAGAACTGCCATACGAGCTATTCATGTATCCTATTCCTCGCTACCCCGTAAGTAAAGGCGTAATGATGAACTACGAATTGTTATATAAAGCATATCAATATGATCCAGAATGGGTAGATATGCAACTTGCACACATGACAAAAGGGGTAGATCGACTACATTTAGCTGGTCAATTCTGGCACTCAGGAGTAGCTCACGAATTCCTGGATAAAATTCGTGCAAAAGGAGTAGATGTGGTAACAACCTACAGAGGACATGCCACAGATCAGGTATCAGTCCGTGCAAAAGATCCAACATACTATGAAGCAAATAAAAAACCATATACGGACTTTCAAATGAGTCGTGAAGAAGCAAATTATCGCAATTTTGATCTTGTATATTTTGCTACAGAGACAGGCAGACAAGAAGCCGCAGCTGCGCATGATGGTGTAAATGGATGGACAAAGGAAGAATTTCTCGCAAAATCAATCGTCTTACCTCTCGTTATTGAAACAGATGAATTTTCTCCTGATCCGGATTACAAGGAAAGTCTGAGACGAAAAGCGCTTACAAAAGGGCCACTTGCCAAATACGGCATAGACCCTGACGGACCACCCATCATTGGAGGAGTATATCGTCTTGAATGGAAAGAAAAAGGATTGGATGTCCTCGTAGATAGATATATTGAACAACGTAGACAATTAGGTGAGCAAGATTCATCACATTCTAGATTGTTGATTGTTGGTGGCAAAAATGAAAAAGATGGTAATGATCGGGTCGAGGCTAAAATAAGAGAAAATATCGCAGCAGCTCCAGCATGGGTGCAGAAAGACATTATGATCCACATGGGCTCTATACCGTTTAAAAATATTTATCCTGTATTTAATGGAGGATTGGTATATTTGGGACCGGATGAAACGCTTGGCATGGCTGAAGTTGAAGGAATGGCTGGTGGTATGCCCGAGGTACTTTCAAGCAATGCGTCTGGACACGCTGATAAAGGAGTTCATCCTGAAGGAACAGCCATTATGTGTGATATATATAATCCTGAGAGTGTGATAAAAGCTCTCAACGAGATTTGTGATCCAAAAGTCAGAGCCGAATTATCAGCGGCTGCTGTAGGACCTTCAAAACAATTTAGCCCTCACACAGTGATGGTAAAACAGCATAATGAACTAAAATCACGATATCCAGACTTTTTTGATAGTAAACGATATTATTGAGAGGTGGGAACATAGCAAATATGTAAATTGCACTTGTGATAGTTTATAGTTGACAATAAACTATAAACTCAGACAAAAGAATGCTATCATTTAGAAGTCATCTCTAAATCTCCCTATGTCATTCTGAGCAGTGCATAGTGATGCGAAGAATCCAGGATTAACTTTATGAATATCTGGATCCTTCGGCTAAAGCCTCAGGATGACTTAAAGCTATGGGTTTAGAGATTAGTTCTAGTCATTCGTCATTAAACATTGTAACTATTCCATGTCCACACTCTCAGACACCGCTTATCAAAAAGCACTTGAACTCCTCTTGAAAAACCAGACATCCTACGGCATGGCAGCTGCAGCCGTCACAGGCGACATGGAGAAGGGGACATACGCCTCACTTTTTCCGCGTGACATCGGTACCTGCACCATCGGGATGCTCGCCTCAGATAATGAAGAGCTTATCCAGCTTGCCAAAAAATCTCTTGAAAATCTCATACCAGCACAATCTACCCGCGGACAATTCCCTCAAAACTATGAACCCGAAAAAAATCTTATCCACTGGTGGATGCCAGGGACTATAGACGGCACGCTCTGGTGGAGCATAGGTATGCTCGAATACATCAAAAAAACCGGAGACACAGCGTTTTATGAAAAATACAAATCCAATATCGAAAAAGCTTTTACCTGGCTCACCTACCAGGACACGAATAATGACAGTCTGCTCGAACAGGGCGAGGCAGCCGGCTGGGACGATGAGATGCCACGGCAGGGGACAGTATTGTACCCCAACGCACTCTGGTACTGGCTCGTGAAGCTTCGCATCGAAGTGGAAAAAAGAACCGACCTTGAAGAGCTGAAAAATCAGATTTATGAAGGGGTGAATACATTGCTTTGGGTACACAAATCTGATGACCGGGGAGGTAACTATGTACCTCAAAATGAATACACCAAAAAACAGGTCTACGCGACCACCATGATCGAGTACTCCAACTCGCAGGCAGTCTACCTCCCGTACTATCTTGGATATTCGTCGCACCGCAGCTTTGAGATGCGCTTTGAAGTATACGGCAATATTCTTGCCTGCCTTGTAGGCCTTGCGGATGAGAAAAAAGCCAAACTCATCACCGAAGAGATTTTCCGCGCAGGGGTAAATCTCCCATACCCCATCAAAGTATTATATCCACCTATCTACCCCGGTGAACCCGATTGGCGCCCGTATATGTCCAAAGGTCGACAGAATTATCCATGGCAATATCACAATGCTGGCATCTGGCCGTACATCGGTGGCTTCTGGGTGAAGTGGCTTGCGAAGTATGATAAAAAACGTGCCGAAGCGGAGCTTGAGAAGCTAGCTGGTGCAAATGCCATAAATGACTGGGAATTTAATGAATATCTCCATGGTCAGCATGGCACACCGCTTGGCGTACCGCGTCAGTCGTGGAACATGGCGATGTATATCGCAGCATACAAAGCAGTGAGAGAGTGATGCAGAAACGCCAGCTCTTTGGCTGGTCAAGGAGCTACACATCCACTCAGCTACTCGACATCTCTCAACCCTCACTTTCAACCGGAACACGAAATCACTGTTGACTGGACTATAGATGATTAACATCTACCAATTTCATTAAAAAAATCCATTGCATTTTACACATCAGAGGTGTATGATACGAAATCAATGAGATTTTAAAAATTATAAATTTTAAAATAATCATATGAATAGAGAATATATGCCTGAGGTAGTTTCTCAATCCGGCATCATGGGTGTCGTGCCTGGTTATGAAGGTGCCCACATGTTAAATACCGGCGGGACTGATGGATTCGAGTTTAATGGCGCAAAAATGACAAAACGGGAATTAGAAGATTTAAAAGCAACAGTGCGACTTTATGATAGTTTTAGAAAACAAGATATCCAAATGGCAAATCTAGATGGCGTGGCACATGATGCATTATTAGCGGGGACGATTGATCACAGAACTCATAAACAATTATGTGATATGGATGGGAAACCTCTCTCAATAAGACAAGCAATAATCAAACAAGTTGTCGATGCCACTTATGGATCAGATTCTGAATATGCTCAAGTAGCAAATAACGCCATCAACCAACGCGTAGCTCAGGAACAACAACAAGCTAAAGTTTCTGCCGCTATTAATAAATATAATAGAGCATGGTTTGCCGAACAACGCTTTGGAACTTTAGAAGAGTTTATAGAGTCCGAGTTAAAAAAATAATCCATTACTGTCTATCCCGCCCGGATGGTGAGATCCCAGACGCGGCGGGATTTTTTTGTATAATATCCCATGCAAATAGTCCATATCGCAGATACCACCAAACTCAACACTACAGTCGCCCGGTACATATTTGACAGAATAAAATCAAATCTCCATCAAAACAGACCATTCACTCTCGGTCTTGCAACCGGCTCTACACCCCTTGGTATCTATCGCGAGCTGGTGCCACTTCTTGGCGCCTCAGGACTAGATCTAAGCGGCTTTTACACCTTTAATTTGGACGAATACATCGGTCTCACCCAACATCATCCCAACAGCTACCATGCCGAGATGATGACCAATTTCTGGCTGCCTCTTCAGAAACTGAATCCGACATTTAAACTCGAGCATACCCACATACCCGACACTTCCACTCAAAATCCTGATGAAGAATGCAAGACATACGAACACGCAATACAAAAAAATGGCGGTATAGACTTGCAAATACTTGGCATCGGTACCAATGGTCATATCGCATTTAATGAACCAGGGAGCAGAGGAGACAGCCGTACCCGCGTGGTGTCGATCAATGAAGAAACACGTAAGGTAAACGCAGATAAATTTTTTGCAGGCGATATATCCAAAGTCCCCACACACGCGATCTCAATGGGCATCGGCACCATCCTCGAAGCTCGTGAGATCGTACTCATCGCACTTGGCGAAAGCAAACGGGAAATCATGACCAGACTTTTGAATCTTGTAGAACCGACAGAAAATATCCCCGCAAGCTTTCTCCTGCAGCATAAAAATACAAAGATATATACAGATATGTCTAATATGTAGACAGCGCCCGCTACTCAGAAAAAAAGATATACTTTCGTCGTGCTGAATCTCTCCTCCCGCCACAGGCAGGCAGGGCTAATAAGCTACTTTATAAACTTGATAAACTTGACAAACCTGATGAACTTTATAAACTGACTAGCTGCTATAATGATGAGATGCGCAAGAGACTTCTCAGTTTTCTTCTTGAACCAACAAGCCGGAATATCATTGTCAATACAATCGGCAACTACCTTTCCATCGTATTTACTGTTCTTTTTGTCCTCATACTCACTCGGGCTATGGGAAGAGAGGATTATGGAGTTTTGAGCGTGCTACTGGGTATTTCATATGTACTTGCGAATGTACTTGATTTCGGGACTACCGCAACAATCTACTCATGCGTGCCCGACCTGTACGCACGCCGGGACACAAATTTATATCGTTTTATCAAAAGCACCTTTTACTACCAGAGTGTTTTTGCACTCATTTTTATCACGTTTTTTCTGTTTACCTTTCCCTTTCTTGACAGGGTATTTTTTCATACCGAGGCACCCCGATGGGTGTTGAATCTTACAGTTATCTCTGTGCTGCTTTATATCTGGCAAAACTTTTTGAGCAATATTTTGCTTGCAGCGCATCAATTTATGCGGGCTAATGTCTACAACAATATCGCAAACATCATAAAGACAGTCATCATCCTTGTTTTGTTTTTTACCAATCACATATCTGTAGGCTTAGTGATTTTTGTCTTTGGCATCATAGGACCTCTCATCTTTTTTCTCCTCATTTTGAAACGCAATTATGATCTCATCCCCATCATACACAAAACACCCATAGAACGCTCCGAATTCCGCTTCAGGTATACTGCCACTTATTTTCTCGCATCTCAGTTTTACAATCTGGGACTGCGTATGGATCTTTTTCTCATGTCTTTTTTCAAAATGAAAGAACTGGTCGGGGATTATGGACTTGCACAAAAAGTCATTCTCACTATCATGGCTTCTATCGTCAGTATTACGCAGGTTTTATCACCTCGATTTGCCACGATGAAAACCAAAAGTGAGATCAAACAACAACTCAAAAAAGCCTGCGCCTATATGCTGATTCCGACTGGCATACTTCTTCTTGTAGCACTGACACCAGATATCGCGTTTCAACTGGTATTTACAAACAAATTCGCAAGTACTGCAGGAGCTACACGCGCTCTGGCTCTCGCAAGTATTCTGATCGCTCTTGGCAGTATTCCGACTTTGTTTCTTCTCTATACAGTGCGTAAACCACGCTATATTTTATACTCCAATATTCTGTTTTTTCTTACGATCACGATAGGGAGTTATTATCTGATACCAACTGAAGGTATTTATGGACCGCCAAAAGCGATCTTCTGGGCATTTTTAGTAGCGACAGCGATGCAACTCTACGCAAGCTGGCAGGAGTATAAAAAGATTGAAGAATGATTCTCCTCGAGGCAAGCCTCGGGGTATCCGTCATCCCGAACTTGTGCCGATTGTTATCGAGCATCCTCGACAGAGTCGAGAATTCGGGATCTCGTTGCAAGCAACGGGGAATTAAACCCTAAATGTGATTAAAAACTAAACAATCTATTTCGTAAAAATATCGGATGTGTCTGTCGCATCCGGCACGGCAAAAGGATCTATACCCAGTTCTTGAAAATGATGTAATATTCTTTCTGCATTCGTAAATGTATTCTCTTGTATGGCTTGGTCATCAATACGCCCCGTGATAACTAGCCCTGCTTCTTGTAGATATGTGCTCGCATCGGACAGCATCCCTTCAACTTGCACTAATCTATGTGGATTGCGTTCATTTTTCAAGAACGCACTTAAGTTTTCAATCTGTTCTGCGAGTCTGGCACCTGTACTTGCCATAAAAAATAATAATTAAATTAATTACTACACATCATTCGATCCAATTCACGCTAATAGCTATCCGCTAAACGCTATCAGCTAATACATGAGCGGCGGACGGGATTCGAACCCGTGACCCTTTGTTTGGAAAACAAATATTCTACCACTGAACTACCGCCGCTTTGCCTCTTATTATACCATCAAAAAGCAAATTTCTAATTTTCAATTTCCAATGTTGTATTAAGCTACCCAGCATCTCAGCAACTCAGCTCGTTAATGATTAATTCCTACCGGCACAAGGATCCACACTCTCGTCATTCCGGCCTTCTTACCACAGGCAGGCTTGTCCGGAATCTCTTAATATAATCATTTAGATTCTGGAGTCGTCGTATTCACTCCTCCCCAGAATGACAATTATCAACAGATTGCTTCGTTTCTTCGTTCCTCCCACCTCATCGGTGGGCAGGCGCAATGACGTTCCTCACTAACAAGCTAATAAGCTAATCAACTAACACCTTACACCTAGAACCTTAAACCTGCCTGCGGCAGGCAGGCCTAACAGCAACAAGCTACTTTATATCACCAGCTTCACGTACTTAAAGCGCTCAAAATACTGATCACCTTCCGCCATAGTATCTTTGAGATACCTCCTCAACCAATCGTCAGAATCTACCTGCGAACCAAACTGCTTGATAAGCTCTATTTTTTTCTCGATAAAACTGGTGACATCTACCTTCACATTTGGATCTTGGGTTTCTGCCACAAGCACGTGAAGGACAAAATGCCCATCCAACCCTTCATGATGGTGCTGAGGGAAAAAAAGCAAATCGCGGCTGAAAGGGTACACTGCATCCATCGCTGCCTGACCTACCACCCGGTGATCCCGGTGAATATAATACATTCCTTCAGGTTTATCGATAAAAGCCTCAAATCCATTGTGAGTCAGTAACATATCTGGCTCCAGACGACGGATATGATAACTGATTCTCTCAGTAAGCGCATTATTTTCATTCGTGAGCGCGCCATCTTTAAAATCGAGAAATGTGCACTGCTCGGGTGGAATATGTAAAAAAGCAAGAGCTTTTCGCTGCTCCAGCTGCCTGATTTTTTTTAATTCTTCAGGGTTGGTATATTTGTCCCGTCCTCCACAGGCGCCATCGGTACACACAAGTAGATGCACCATAGACGGTTCGATGATTTTTTTCTCAAACGCATACATCATCGTGCCCGAAAAATAGTCTTCAAAATCATCCGGGTGTGATATAACAACAAGAATTTTTTTCTTTCCTTCAAATACCTGATCGATACTATAGTGTTTGAGCATAGTTCAAATAAAATAATATGGAGATTATCATACAAGATAAGAAAGAAAAATAACAGACGTTTATCGATACGCTTTGTCGCTCAAATATCGTTCGCCTCGGTCACAGAAAAAAGTGACAAATTTCTTGCCTTTACCGTGTTTTTCCGCCATTTGTCTGATGGCTGCCATATTTGCACCGCTTGAAAACCCGACAAGCACTCCTTGCGTCCTTCCTATCATTTTCGCAGCAGAAATAGCATCTGCAGTCGAAACGGCCTCCACTTCGTCTATCAGAGATAAATCAACAAGATCCGGGATAAATCCTTCACCAATACCTTGAATATTATGCTCACCGGGAGATCCACCTTTCATCACTGCGGATTCGGCAGGCTCTACCGCTACAATCTTCACATGAGGAAATCTCTGCTTGAATATACGAGCGACACCGATCAGAGTGCCACCCGTACCCACGCCATGGACGATATAGTCAATCTGGCCGCCAGTCTGTGCGATGAGCTCTTGTGCTGTCGTTTCCATGTGTGCTCGAATATTGTCCTCATTGGCAAATTGATCTGGTTTCCACGCTCCTTTTGTTTCTTTACACAGATCGTCTCGTTTTTTTATGGCGCCTGCCGGCCCTTCCTCTCGTGGCGTCAATATCACCTCTGCGCCAAATGCCTTCATCATCTGCATGCGCTCAATACTCTGTCCTTCAGGCATCACCGCGATCATTTTGTATCCTCGGGCTGCTGCAAGAGCGCTGAACGCGATACCAGTATTTCCGGTGGTCGCTTCGATGATGGTACCTCCTTTTTTTAACAACCCTTTTTTCACTGCCTGACTGAGCATGTAAAAAGCCATTCTGTCTTTGGCGCTTCCGGTGAGATTGTAGAGTTCAAACTTGGCGTAGATTTCTGCAGATATTTCAGGAAAATCCAATCGCACAAGGGGAGTACCACCTACAAGATCAGTAATCGCTGAATATTTCATGTGTATAGTAGAGTAGTATAATAAAAACTAGAATAAATAAAAGTGCTTTTTTTCATATGAGTGAACAAGAATCAATCGTCCTGTTTGAGCCCAACTTGGCTAATGGGCAAGAAATGTCCCAACAACCCTTTGCACATATTGAACAACAAAGGTTTGGATTTTCATGGCTACCTCACGCTGAACATGGCGACCTTTCATCTGTCTCGCCTCACGAAGGAATGAGCGTCAAAGATGCGCTTAAGGAAATGGCTATTGAGGTGATCAGTCAGTATGGCCCACCTTTATTAGGTCTGGCTCTCATGACAGTAACCGTAGTGGGTGTAGGTAAATGGGCATGGAATAAAATTACCAAATCTGAAGCAAAATAAACATATATGGCAGAACCTTCTGAATGCTGGCTCCCCGGCGCTTATTCGGGTGAATGTGAATGTGGTGATTCTAATAGGGATGGAAAAAATGAATGGCTATACGTAGAACCGTCGGGAATAGTAGATGGTGCAACCAAGTGTACACAAGACCAATTAAACTCAAATACTCGTTATCCCTTTAATCTCACCCCTACACCTAAGCCTGGATTCAATCAGATAGTAGGCTGGGCTGAAAATACCACGAAAGAATTGGTCGACGAATATGGAGGTGAAGCAGTAGGTATTGCCCTCGGAGCTACAGCAGCTTATATTGCAGGTAAAAAGATAAAAAAAACGTTTCAAAACTGGTGGAAACCAAAACACGAAGAATATTAATTCCATTTTTTATCTTTCCCATCCGTGCGGGCGGTTCCGGTACCATTTCACCAGCGATTCTACACTCTGCGTCAATGTATGTTCCGGCTTCCATCCCAGAAGTGACTCGGCTTTTTGAGTTGCTGCGATCATTTTTGCATACTCTCCAGCCCTGGTTTCTCCAGCTTTCAGGTCATATTGATAACCAGTCACTTCCTGCACCGCCTTCACGATCTCCAGAACCGAGTTGCCGGTACCTGTACCAAGATTGATCGTTTCACTTGTTTTTCCCGCTAATACATATTCTAGCCCGAGGATATGAGCCTTGTTCAGATCAACCACATTGACATAGTCACGGATTGGCGTACCATCGGGAGTGTCAAACTTTCCGCACGTGAGATAAAATGGCTCGATGCCCAAAGCGCCACGCACTGCATTTTGCATGAGATGTACCGACGGCTTTTTTGCGTCGCCGATCAGACCATCATCTGTAGCGCCGCAGACATTAAAATATCTGAAAATCAGATAATTCAGTCCTTTCAACTTGCCATACCAGCGAATCATTGTTTCTGCCATAAGTTTGGATTCACCATAAGGATTGGCAGGGTGAGTAGGGTGAAGCTCATCGATAGGTATCCGCTGAGCTTCTCCGTACACAGCGCAGGTGGAGGAAAAAACCATATGTTTGATACCTTGGCTTACAATCTGTTCTATAAATCTCTCTGTTGCAGCAACATTATTTTCAAAATACTTACCAGGTTGCTGCATTGATTCATTTACACTGCAATGAGCTGCATAATGCAAAACTGCCACTATGTCCTTTTCTTTTTCAAAAAGAGGCGCGAGGTCATCTCCAAGACCCATCTGATAAAATTGCAGCTGGTCTTCTCCGTACTTTTTTTGCAACACATCAAGCGGGCCGCAGAAACCCGTCGAATAGTTATCCAACCCGACAACCTGATACCCTTTTTCAAGGAGAAGAGAAGTGGCAACCGAGCCGATATATCCGCCTGCGCCAGTGACAAGAATTTTTTTCATAGTTTTGAATAAACTTAAGGCATTATTGTACCAAAAGACGACTAATGATTGAGATGATCAGATACTGATTTAGTGTACTTTCGGGTGGCGATGATTATTGGCTTTTTTATGAACAGTATGGAAATGAGGATGACGTTCACTCACCCATATACCCACTGCGATACAGACCGCTCCAACAATAAAAAATACATCTGGGTACTCACCGAGAAGTGGAATGGCTACTACTACACCGACCACAGGCATCACGTAAGTATAAACACCGGATTCCTGCGCATCCATACGCGCTAAAGCATAATTATGACAAAAATATGCAAGTGCTGATGCGAAAAAAACCCCATACACAATACCAATCCAGGACTTTCCATCAACCTGAATCGTATTTCCAGACGATACTTCAAACATCATAAGTGGAGCAAACATAAGCGCTCCAATAAAAAATTGTGCACAGGTGATGAAGTAAGGATGCACGTCCTTGCAAACCTTTTTGTAGTGTATAGCGTACAGCACCGATCCACACATAGATATCAGAAAAAAAAGATTGCCCAAAAGTAGTGAATAGGTTGAGTAAGATGCAGATGTAGTGACAGATCTGCCGGAAAATAAAGGTGCTGCGATAATGACTAATACACCAACAAGAGACACCAACATGCCCCGAATGACCTGGGGATGTGCTTTTTCCTTTAAGACAAACAAAGAAGTAAAATAAAGCGCGATCGGCCCTAGAGAACTGATGATATGCACATTTATACTTGGCGCCAAAGGTAATCCCAGGAAAAAAAACGATATAGCAATCACTATTCCCCACAATGAACCAAAAGCTATATGTCCCCACTGTTTGATGGTCAACCCGCTGCTACGCTTTATGGCAAAAGGCAAGAAGATGAGACCGGCTCCAAAGAACCGGATAAAAGCTAATGTAAACGGCGGAGTGTCATCCAACACATACTTAAAAATCGCAGGAGCTGCTCCCCAGATGATATTTGCCGCCAACATTGCCAGAATACCAGACATAAAAGCTGAGTAATAAATTTACGTTCGGGATTTTTACATCAATCTCTTTTTGATTTATGCATATACACGATGAGTTCGCTCAAAATACCTGTCATGATGATTTGAATACCCAAAATAACCAAAAATATTGAGTATTGGAGCGCTGGACGGCGATAAAGCAATACTCCCAAAAAAATACGTTCGTACGTGATATACGTTAAAACGGCTCCTCCCAATAAGAAAAAGACTGCGCCTATCGGCCCAAAAAAATGAAGAGGCCTATCGGAGAATCGGTACAAAAAATAAGCTGATAGCATATCCAACATACCAGTAAAAAGTTTACGTGCGCCAAACTTTGATACCCCATGAAGGCGGGGACGATTGTGCACTGGCGCTTCCGAAACACGGTATCCTTCATAAAAGGCCGCTAGAGGGAAAAAACGGAAATTGTTTCCATACAAAGTCATTTTCTCAAGTAGCTCTTTACGAAAAATTTTAAATCCGCAATTAATATCGGAAAAAGGCGAGTTTAGATACGATTGCAGTACCCAGCGAGCAATACCCGAATACCATTTGATGACAGAGGTATCTTTTCGGTCATGTCTATATCCATTCACCAGGTCAAAACCTTCTTGCAGCTTGGCATATAAAACTTTTAAATCCGCAGGATCGTCCTGAAAATCAGCATCCATAAAAACGATATATGCTCCTTTTGCTCTCGCAAGACCTGCTGCCAAAGCTTTTCCTTTTCCCATTCTTCTTCCAAGCCGGATGAGCTGGACATTGGATAGTTTTTTTACATGATCGATATCTTCGGCACGCATATCGCTTGAACCATCATCAACCAGTATGATTTCATACGCATCGCCAAGTGCATGTAGTTCATTTTGGAGTGCAGGAATAACCTCAGATAGATTTTTTCGCTCATTGTAAAAAGGAATAATGACAGAGATCATAAACTGATTATAATTGACGAATATCTCATTTCTCACATCCATTGACCAATAAGAATTTGAGACGAAGAAGTAAGAATTTTGTTATGTATTAATTCTTAAATCTTACTTCCCGATTGCAAAAACCCTTGATCTTTTTAACAGGACTTAGGCATTGATTAACAAAATAGATTGTCACGCTGAAGTGAAACCGAAGCATCCAGGATTAAAAATACGACTGGATTCCTGCCTACCGGCAGGCAGGCTTCGCTACACTACGTTCCACTCCTACCTCATCGGTTGGCAAGCAGAATGACAATGCGTAACTCCTATTTTTTAAATAAACTAAACCTGATAAGCCAATATGCTTAAAAGCTACAGTATAACCTGTCTACTGGCAGATATACTTGATAAACTATCTTTTTACTCTTCGGTAGACTTCAAATTGGTTATTGCTATAAACCTTCACATAACGCCAATCCTTGAGTAATGCCGAATAAGAAGATCGCATGTACTCCTTGTGATATCCATGCAAAACATCTTGTATGTCAAGAACGATATATTGAGCTTTGTCATACGGACCCGCAAAGTCATAAAAATATCTTCGTCCGCTGTAAAAAGGAGCTAAGTGTCCGGATGTAGAAACAGGAACCAGATCATCAGACAAGCGTTGTTGCCAAAGATCAACATCTTTCTGGTATGCATAATTACCTTTCCATGGGTATAAATCAGGATCCTTTGCCCAAGGCATCGCGCTCCACCAATACGAACCCGCTATTGAACACACGAGGAGAATGCCATACACCAGTTGTCGAACGCCATCTCTTTTCCCAAATTTTAACAATGTATATATGCTTTCGACTGCTCCAACAAACAAAAAAGGAATCAGCACGGCGTGATAGTGAAAATAAATGTTTTGCATGTTTTCATTTAATGAAAGCATCACGACAGCCCATTCTGTAATTGCTGCAAAAAGAACCATCGGAGAAAGTATAGGCAAAAATGCAAGTGGCGCCATCAGCGCCAGAAGCAAAACTCCATTTGATTCGCGCCAGACACCTTTAAAAAAACTCAATCCTCCTTCGTTCAGATAGGAATAGTATGCGTTCGCAAAATGACCTTCTCCTCTGTAGGTCGGTATAAAAAGATAAAATGAAAGTAGCGCCCAACTAAGAGAAATGATGCATAACGCTAGTGCTGTAATCGTAGAAGGCTGGGACAAAAACGATTGTAGTTTTGCTCGATTTTTGAAAAAAGCAAGAATTTCCTGCCAGGAAAGGGTCCGCACCAACATAAGCATAGCCCAGAGACCTACCGTGAACCCAACCTGTTCTTTTGTAGTTATCGCAACCAAACCAGCTACAAGAGCAGTTTTATAGTGCTTTTTCAGCCAGGCATAATGCATGCCGAGCAAAAGAGGTATCGCAAAAACTACTGCATGAAATTCGTATGTAACAGCTCGCTGCAACGGAGGGTAGAGAAGATACATATAAGCCAGCAAACATCCCCACATATCTCGCTGCAATTGTCCTCTCAACAAAAAGCGAACAATAAAAAAGATAAACCAGGCTCCAGTGGCAGCCGCTACACTTTGCGCAACCAGCAATGTCTCAGGGCCAGCATGTAAAAAATATGTGGGAGCAAGGAAAGCAAGGAATATATCATTGTGTATTGACATGCGCTTCACCTGAAGCGTAGTGGCATGTGGGTCAGTAAGCTCCAAAAATCGTTCTCCTTGGCCGTTTTTAAGCGATTTAAAGGTATTGTAGACCGTCTGATGCATGATACCAAGGTCAAAGTAATGCGCATACCCTTTTTGATACCGCTTTATGGTATAAAACGAAAAATAAAGAGAAAAGCTCAATACACCCAAAAGAACCAAAAAAAACCAGACTCTTCGATGAGGTGTAGGGGACATGATTTTATTATACTGGAGTCTCTGCAGACTGATTGCCAGAATGAAATCGCTCATGTACTTGGCGAAGCTGCGTATTGGTAACATGGGTATAAATCTGTGTTGTGGCAATATTTTTATGCCCGAGCATCTCCTGGACAGAACGTATATCTGCCCCGTGTGACAACAAATCAGTAGCATACGAGTGGCGCAGTACATGAGGACCAATTCGAAAGAGAATACCTGCTTTTTTTCGGTATTTTTCAATCATGCGTTCAATTGAACGTACCGAAAGCCGTCTTCGCTCATCTGTCAGAGTCTCTTCCTCCTTGGGACCGGAGTAACGCAAAAAAAGCGGTCGATAGGCATCTGTGCGGGCATTTAAGTAGGTATGAATGGCTTTTTTTGCCTGTTTTGAAAGAAATACCACCCTTCCTTTACCTCCTTTTCCGATCACCCCAAATTCACCAGTTTGTGTATTTACTTGATCTCTATTGAGCTGCGCAAGTTCAGATACGCGTAAACCTGTAGAAAAAAGCACCTGCAAGATTGCAGCATCTCTCAACCCAGCTTCATCCACTGTGTCCACCGCAGCAAATAATCGCTGCAATTCATCCGGACTGAGAAACTTTACAATACGGTCTCGTCTTTTACCCAGTTCTATCATTTCAGGAGAAAGCACTTTATGTTTAGTTTTGATAAGGTAACGAAACATACTCCGTATCGCCACTAAAAAATAATTTTGTGTTTGTGCTTGTAAATTGCCTTTATACGGATTACGGTAAGTCCTGCCCAGATGCAGCCGAAATTCTCTTACTATATTGTCGTCTATACGAGTTATGTCTGGAAAATCTGGCGTGTATTTTTTTTCTACCCAGTCTGCAAAAAAATGAAGATAGTATCCATACATACGAACAGTCTTTTGAGAAAGATTTTTATCTAGCTCGCAGTACTCGAGAAATCGTTTAACCGCTTCTTTAACGTGCATAAATATAATATTAAACGACGTTTCAAAACTTGTAAAGAAGAAGAAAATATCCTATAGTAGAATTTATTTTCTAAACAAATCTATTTTGAGTTAAAAATATTATTTACTTTATATTGTCACAACAATATAAAAATAAAAATTACAGATTAAAACAGGCTTAAATTAGCAATCTAAAATCCTATCTGCTAATATAGTACGTTTATCTATTTTTATTGATTTAACAATATAAAACACTACATTTTTGATAAAAAAATAATACATGCATCATGCATACATATATGTTAGAAAAGCATAACAAAACGTTCTTCTTTTGGAATTTACGTTCCTGTCAGGTTAAAATATCTTTAAAAAATTAAGTAACTTAACTAATTTATTTTGCCTTATAAACTGTTTATACGTGTCTTTATATTATCTTATAGTATTTTGACTGTGCTGTCCATTTTTCTTCATTTTAAAAAAACAATTGATCCACATTTATAAAACAAAGGGGTTATTGCAACAACTTAAACAAGAATTATAGCTCAAAATTTTAGCAGACTCTATACTTGTTTGCTAATTATATCCATCTAAAGTTATATTCTGTTGGAACAATCTAAAGTAGTATATTTTAAGCCAAAATAAAGAAAGATGATATGATATGAAAAACTAAACTGATGTATTTTCATACTACCTTTTTCTCTTCTCAAAAGTCAAGTGGAAGATTCACTGTTTGTAAAAAATATAATTTTGAAAAACATTTTTTAAAAGAGCGTATCAATAATGCTTAAGATAGATTACCAAAGCAATATCGTATTATAGGGTACTTTAAATAGATAAAAATTGCAACATGTCTATTCTTAAAAAGCGTTATAGTTTTACTTCTAGAGCTTCTTACGTTTAAAGTATATTTTACTTTCAAAAGTACTATAAACACGTAGTTTTAACGAAGTGTATCTTTCGTCATAATCGGTGAAAAAAGATCAAAGTAGAGAAGAATAATGAGAGTAGAAATATATAATCGCTTCGAAAGGAAGAAATAAAATAGCTTTTTTTACTCTTATTTCTCTTATTCAAAAAAAATACAAATTTGATCCTATAGTATTGGTTAGCTTCAACTTATGAGAAAGGGAGGCACAAACAATACGCGACATTGATCTTTTTATAAAAGTAGATCAGTAAAATAAATAAGTTACATATAGCTTAGTTAAACAAATCTTATACTAAATACAAGTAGTTAAGAGCTTAATACGTACTGAAGAGAGAGGTATATTTAACCGTTGTTTACGGCTTTAAAGAATGACTCAGGATGCCGATCCTGATAAGTACCATAAACTAATCAACATGCCCGAAAGCTCGGGTTAAAAGTCTAACGTCTAAAGTCAAATCTGTGCCGGAGAGAGGACTTGAACCCCCACCCCTTGCGGGACACGGTCCTAAGCCGTGCGCGTCTGCCAATTCCGCCACTCCGGCAAACAAATTTCACGTAAATATTATAACGTACTTCCAGCGCAATGAGGCACGACTTATACTAGACGAGAGTAAAAATATCGCGTATAATCCCCGGTATGCACTTTGATCTCATTGAAATCCTTAAAAATCTCGGCCCGTATGCCATATGGGCAATCTATGCTATTGTATTTGCTGAATCAGGTCTTTTTTTCGGATTTTTCCTTCCGGGAGACAGCCTTCTTTTTACTGCTGGATTTCTCGCCTCGCAGGGAATTTTTAATATATATATACTATCTGCTGGCTGTTTTATTGCAGCCGTAGTAGGGGACACGGTCGGATATCTGTTTGGCAAACACATCGGCCCTCGGCTGTTTACCCGTGAAGACTCGATGTTTTTCCACAAAAATCATCTTGCAAAAGCACAACACTTTTATGAAAAACACGGCAAAAAAACCATCGTTATCGCACGCTTTGTGCCGGTAGTCCGTACATTCGCTCCTATCGTAGCAGGTATCGGTAATATGGACTATAAAGAATTTATCACCTATAACTTGGTGGGAGGTGTACTGTGGGCTATTGGTCTCACGTGGGCAGGCTACTTTCTCGGCCAACTGATTCCGGATGTCGAAAAATACCTCTTGCCGATTATTGGAGTTATCGTCATTCTTTCAGTCATACCGTCCATCAAACATCTTATGCATAAAGGGGACTAAAAAACTACATAAAAAACCAGTAATACAGCCAAGCTGCCCAAAATAAAATAGCACATCCCATGCTGACATACCCTGTCAATCCAAAAATACCTCTCTTGATTGAGACAGCATTGAGAACCATCACAGAAATCTCAATCACATAGGTATTTATTACAGACCAGTATAGATGCGCCGTCTGTGAACATATTTTTTTTGTAAGCGTGTCGGAGATACTCATATGTATTCCAGCATCTTGCAATATGTCTCTCACCAAATGAAATGCAAAAAATGAAAATGAACTATATATCCATATTTTCTGCCACGTTTTCATAAGCCTGGCGACTGCCATGTACGAATTGCCGAAACCGGATACAACAACATCAATATGTTCAAAGTCAAATTGTCTCGTATGACCCACAATGTCCACAATTCAAAAAGAATCATTACTACCAAACTCACTTTTATCGGTACTCTACGAACAAACTCGAAACCAATGATACAAGCGACTATATCAGAAAGAGAGTTGATAATACTGTCCCCATAATAATTGAGTGAGATTGTTGCAGCACGATATCTTTCAATCACCATATCAGTATTTTCAAATATTTCCCATACAGATTCAATCAAAATGGCCAGTACAAGAAGTTGACTTGCAGAAAAACGGGGGAATACTCTCTTTAGTATCCAATAAAACAGAAATCCATGAATGATATGTGAAAAGGTGTACCAATCTGTGATATGCTGTGAATTTTCAGAACTCCAGACAGCTCCGTGCCAGAACTTTATATATCCACATGTACAAATAGGGGATCGTCCCATCTGGTACAAGATTAAGCCGGCACAACACAACATAAGTCCTACCAGAAACCACATACCGACTTTAGACTTTGCCATACGCGTCTTGTAAATAATCACGCAACTTGATAAATGCGTGGTGACGTGGACTCATCTGATGATACTCATTTCCTTCAAGCTCGCCCAATGTTTTTTGAGACCCGATGGGGCAAAAAATACTATCATATCCAAATCCATGGAGTCCTCTTGGTTTTACAACAACCCCCTCAACCTCACCTTTAAAAAACTGCGGCTTTGCATTTTTATGTTCCAAAAATCCAATAATCACGGTTGCAGTCGCACGGTGATCCGCATAGCGATGAACCAGATCAGCAATCCCTTCAGGGCGCATTGACCATAAAAACCATTTGATAAATGGACCAGGCAGACCTCCCAGACAGGAGATATGAAGCGAGCTATCTTCGACAATCACCGCCTCAGGAGAACAAGAAGCAGCCTCTTTGAGTTTGTGTTGAACGATACAAAATGGGTCGTGGTGTTGGATTTCTGCTAACTCCATTTCTAAGCCAACGAGATTTGGGATCACTTGTTGCGCTGCAAGCAACTTATGATTATTTGTGGTGACGAAATGAATGATCATGATGTTTGTACTTTTTTAGTTTTTGAACAATTTATACATACGCCATAAAAATCAAATGTATGGTACGTGGGCATAAAGCCCTTTTTATCAAGATATTCTAGTATAGTTTTATCTATACCTGCACAATTATCAATCTCCTCAATCTTCGTACAATTGGTGCAAATAGCATGGTGATGATGAGGAATATCAGCAAATTCATATCGATATTTACCCTCACCAAATTCATATTTCATGACTAACTTTTTTTTATAAAACTCATCAAGCATGCGAAATACTGTTGTTTTATTCACTTTCACACCAACATCACTTAACAAAAACATAAGCGTCATCGCGTCAAGCGGAGTTTTTTTGTTTTTTAAAATTTGCAGAGCCATTATGCGCGCACCGGTTTTGCGCAAACCGTGTTTGGTCAGTAGATGGGCCATTTTCATGCAATTAGTATATCATACTCACATATTTTGAACTAGTAAACGCAACTTAGTTTTAAATTAATGTACTACATGTTTAGACGTCAAACCTGACAGTACACAAGTACACAATATTAGCCGTCAAAAAAAACAATATATCACGTATATGCCTTTCTCATTTTCTTTTCATTCTAATGGCTTTTTATGAAAAATAGTCAAAAAACCTGATGTAGAAGGATAAAACTAATATCTTCTGCTACAATATGCCATGAGATTTTCGCCCTCCACCATCGCAATCATACTCGCGGGTATCACTATTTTTTCGTTGCTAACAGGAATATTTGTATCATCTCGTCAGCATTTCAAGCCACTCCCTAGACAAAATAGAGAATACGAACTACGCACACTACCACCAGAAATTGAAATCATGCTAAAAAATATTACACCCGCAACTTCTATCCGGGTTCCCATCCTGATGTATCACTATGTAGAGCATGTTACAGATACACGAGATACCATTCGCCAATCGCTCAATACGCCTCCTGCTATTTTTGAAGCTCAAATATCAACGCTAAAACATGCAGGTTATACATTTTTAACAGCTCGGGAACTCGGATATGTATTGGATGGGGAACGAAGCTTGCCATACAAACCCGTGATCATCACTATCGACGATGGTCACTGGGATGTATATACCGACATTTTGCCTATATTAAAAAAATACAAAGTAAAAGCAACTCTTTATCATGTCGCGGGATTTACCGGTGGATCAGATTTCCTATCTGAAGAGCAATTAAAATCAGTCGTAAAAAGTGGACTTGTTGAGCTAGGATCTCATACGGTACATCATGTCAATCTTCAAGGTAGGGGTAGAGAAGAGGTACTGATGGAAATTACTCTAAGTAAACACATGTTAGAACTCACATTTGGTACAAAAATTGACTCGTTTGCGTATCCAAATGGCGGATTTGATTTGCAGGCGGTAGAGCTCGCAAAAGAAGCCGGATATAAGACAGCTGTTTCAACGGTACCCGGTATTGAATCTAGTCAACAAAATCGTTTTTTTCTTCCGCGACTGCGACCTGGAAATCGAACTGGCGAAACACTTCTTCACTGGCTGGAAAAAGATACATTCACTCCTTACGAATAACTTATTACTCAAAGCCTTATCAAATAAAGAAGGCTCCTGTTCCTAAAAAAGAAGTGTCATTTTCAGTATATGCTTGCTCTGAATTCTTAACGCAGGAAAAAAATCTTGCCCTATCAATACACACTTGCATACCAGATGATATAGTCTACAAGCGTGGCGCCCTCTACACCATCAAAATCACCACTTCGGCAAGCTAAATTTGTTGGAGAGGCTGAGCCAAGGTAGCTATACACCCAACACAAAAGATCATTCATTTCAATAACACCGTTACAATTACTGTCTCCAAGTGAAAATAGAGTGCATTGCGTGACAGACGAAACAGGTATACTACCGCCACCCGGCTGAGTAGGTGCTGTCGTCACCGGATTGCCTGATCCTCCTTGAGCTGTGATGT
>CAZNUT010000022.1:0-22288 GCA_964576365.1 uncultured Gammaproteobacteria bacterium | reverse complement strand
TCGTCAGTTCGTTCCGTGAGGAGTGCCCTTAAGTGGGACAACGAACGCAACCCCCGTCGTATGTTACAAGTATCATACGAGACTGCCCCGCCTTTGGCGGGGAGGAAGGAGGGGCAGATGTCAAGTCAGCATGGTCCTTATACCCTGGGCTGCACACATGTTACAATGAGGAGGACAATGGGTCTTGCAAGCCGGCAACGGCAAGCGAATCCCATAAACCTTCTCTCAGTGGGGATTGAAGTCTGCAACTCGACTTCATGAACGCGGAATTGGTAGTAATCGCGGATCAGTCATGCCGCGGTGAATACGTTCTTGCCTCTTGCACACACCGCCCGTCAAGCCAACAAAGTCGGAAATATTTGAATCTCGATTTATCGAGAGAGGATATATTCGGCGATGAGGGTTAAGTCGTAACAAGGTATCCGTTCTGGAAGGAGCGGATGGATCACCTCCTTTCTTATTTTTTTTAAATAAGAGAGTTATTTTTCCGATCTGTTTGAACTATAACTAAACCGAATCGATTTCCTAGCCCGATTACAGAACTATTACTTCTTACTCACCTATGTCGATTGATACTGACCCTATATGGCTAAAAAGTGAGCCATTTTTTTCAACTGATATATATAAACGTCGACAGGACGGTACCTTTGAAACTACGCCGGATGGCAAGCTTATTGAACATCGCACCCTATATCAAGTGGTAGGGGTTCATCCTGAGACTCTTCAAAAATTGATAGACGTCCAACTAACTGTTTCTACGCAATGGCCTGAATCCGTTGGATGCATATTACCATATCAACACCCTGGACAATTTCAACAGCTCTTTCAGCCGGAAGAACTGATTCCAACTCATCACTAGCTTCTAAAACTAAATACCTATAACAATTTTAAAACAAAGACTGTAGATATTTCCTTTCATAAGACATCAAACATGTAAATCAACATATGATCATTTAACAATCTATACATATATGTCAGTTAACGTAGGAGATCGTGTACAAATAGCATGGCCGTCTCAAGAGGGTAAATCAATTCATCATAATGGCAATCAAGCAGTAGTTGTCGAGTTGGGGACAGAATTATATAACCCTGTGGTTGAACTCAAAACCTATAGTAATGGGGTAAGAGTTGATCCTCCAGTCTCCGCTTCTGTTAATCCTGAATGGCTCACAGTTATTCCAACTGAACAATAACCTGCTTTTTAAAACAAAACGCCATTTGGTATCTCTATCAAGGATAGTAATAAACTTGATTTTTCTGAATATACGTAAAGAATAAAAGTAAAGCCTCATCTATAAAAAAGCTTTTGTTCATGATGGAAAGTATTCATGTAGCATAAAAAAAATAAACTTTATTTTCGACAGAAGTACATGGACATTTACAAGAATTCTAAGTGTATTTAAAAAATATTTGGAAGAAAAAATCTATAATATTGAATCCTATCTATATATCCTATACATTCTTAAGTTCATAATCTATATATGTCCACCACTTCTCAGCAGTCCGAAAAATATCTATATACACTGCCATACTTACGTCAGATACGAAGTGAGTTCAATCCTTCTGCCGCAACTCCTGAACAAACATACACCGTAATAGATGATGGCCCTTATTATTTTACACTTGTGACTGATTTTGGCAATGGCATTGGAGTTTTGAGATCAATTTCAGATGACTACGTGACCAAGCCAGTAAATCTTGCTGGTTTTCAAAAAATATCCGTACAGTGACATACATATTAAAACCTATTTTAGATATAATCGGAGGCTGTGAACTATTTCTGTGAAAGAATAAAGGGGGGTGTTGTCAGAAATCCTCATTGGGATGAGCTAGACGAAGCTCTTCGTGAAAATAATGTACCACTGGCTCAAGAATACCTTTCCCAACTACCATATGATCTTACTCTTTATGGTCAAGCAATGCAGCTTAAAAATTTTGTCGAAGCACAAGACTTTCTTGAATCGATACGACAACAGGCTCAAACCGAACTAAACTCTCTCAATCCACAGATGGTGACCGACCTTCTTCGTCATAATCGCTACCTCCTTGCCGCCCAACCTGCTTCACATAGCAGGGGACATGTAGCTCGCGATCTCGTCCATTTATTAAACGAATAGAATAAGAAGCAAAGCTCCAAAGACACACCCACAAACAGCCATCGTCTGGTAAATGATGTAGATTGCATTATTATCCAAGCAGGTGAATCCAAAATCATATGGCCTATATTTTCTATCTCCAAATTGTTGCAAAAGCCAATACATCATCTCTCCAAGTTGTCTCACAATAATGTAGCTGGCGAGAGTTACCAAACCATAACGCATTGAAAATGCAGATAGAATAAGGATAATAACGACAAGCGGCAAAAGCAAAAGACAATCACCCTTTATAAAAAAACCCAGCATTTTACCCATCACCGGCATCTCGGAGTAAAACCATTTGTTATCTCTATTGCGAAGGGATTTCAACATACATCAGGAACAGTGATAGACATTCCTGGTTTTATCAAATGATCGTCAATCCTCATTACATACTTTGGAAGAAGCTGCATTTGGTTTGCATTTGGTTTAAGCTCCATAAAAGGATCTGTCGGATCTCCTGATGAACCAGGGTACAACAGCGCTCCATCAAAATCACTGTACTCATCATTCAAATACCGAGCCAAACATGTATATGAACCAATTGTGACAGGTATTTCCTCTTCTAGTGAATATATCGCGCTAATTTGCGACTCTTTAATTGTTGTTTTTATGACACCTGATATATCTATATGTCCGACAAAGCAGCCTTCAAAGCGTGAAATAACATGTAGTGGTGCTTCCTCCAGCTCCAACTCGTCTTCCATCGCATCCATAAAATAAGCACCAATTTTTGCATATAAATCCCGAGCTGCAAACGTCTTCGGCTTGCTTTCAAAAGAATAAGTAAAAACCCTTGCAATTTTTTCTGCAAGAAGAGAAAAAAGACATCCTCTTTGAACTCCTAAAATCATGATACCTGATTGTAAACGTACACAAAAAAACTGTTGTACTTCAGAAAGTTTATCTTCAACCTTATCTGAAAGGTTTGGACTGACAAGATCTGCAAAAATAACTGTTTCCAACGGCTTACCATACCGTTCTTCTGTCGTCACCACCTGATTGATTAAATAAGAAGCATGAAGAGAAGAAGGTGACGAAGAGATAAAAGAAATCTGACATGAGGTATTATCACGTAAAAATCCCATTATTGTACTTCGCATTTCCTGATTGCGTAAAGTGTCATTTACCCAGTCTGAAATAACAATAAGTTGCTTCATCTTATAACTAATGTTAAATATCCAATTTCTAATGACTATATAGGTTATTTCCCTCTCTTTCGTCAAAGAGAGGGATCAAAGGGTGAGTTTACTTATTTTTATCTGTTTGTAACTCCCCCTACCTCCTCTTATCCTAAGAGGGGGAAAGCTTCACTACTCTTACTTTGTCACCTGCCTGGGGCAGGCAGGCTTCGGCTGCGCCTCAGTATGACAGCAAAACAGATTGCTTCGCTTATTATCTGCTCGCAGTGACGTAAAAACTGTTTACTGCAAACTGGTTACTGTTTACTCATAACCAAAAGCTAACAGCTTAATCTAATATTACTGTTCCGGGCTTCAATCCTAGGATATCAGATGCTCGTTTTCCTTGCACCGTGATTTCGACAAATCGTTTTTGTTTGTATCCAGAGCTTCCGATAGTCATGCCTTGCGTATCATTTGGCACATCTTTTAATCTATTGTAGCAGGTGAGATCACCAACTTGCGTTTTCATCTGTTTTCCTGCTTCAAAGCCAATTTCTTCAGGCAGCATGGTGGTCTTTGCATTGCCGAAGCTATCCACATACCAGACCGCTTTCCCGGCATCAGGGATTTCATCCAGCGACATCACCTCATGAGGTACATCTTCGCCTGCCATGAGCCACTTGGCAAGAAATGGCATATATTCATAGCTTCTAAATTGAGTAAGTACTACACGATCACGGTCCTGACGGGGGAATTTTCCCTGCTCAACAAAATGATCAAGAACGGTGGGGATGTCCGTGACAAAAAGCTCTTTCATGATTCCCATTTTTTTCACAAGCGAAAGAGTGAGGCCAGCTACAGTGGAAACTACCAATGTTTTTTTGTAATAAAAGTAACCAAACGGCGTACCATTTTTCCATTTTTTTCCAGCACCGTGGCGAGGAGCAGAATTTACCATCACAACACCAAGTGTTCCCATCGTAGCATCCAGCACATCTACGAGATTGCCGGCTGCTTCAAGCTCACTATAATTATGAATACCCATGAAGGTGACATTTACACCAGGAAAGAGAAGTGAAGCACGTGTACATTGACGACCTGATTCATTTGCATCAGCACAATCGTTGATAATGGTTACAAACATAAATCAGATAAAACTGATAATTATTTCTGCATTTGCAGGTAATTATCATACCTGATATCGCCAACTTTTACCAGACGGAGAAGAAAATGAAGATTTTTATCACTATTTGTTCACTGCTGCTACAACTCCTTGAATTATTGAAAATATATTTTCTTTACCTACATCTGTTGGAGCATAAAGATCAACCGCTTTGTGTCCTGGGTCCACCGTTATATCTATCTTATTACCATAACCATCTGGTGCGGTAATTACCTCAGCACTCCGTGGAAAAAATTCAATACCACTCATTTCCATGGCAACACCAAGTTGATCGAGCAAACCCTCGGGCACGATAACGCTATAATAGATATATGTTTCTCCTAATTTCATGAAGATATTATATCCTATAGTAGAAAAAAACAACGGATTTCACTAGGGGATAAACGCACTAATGACGGTACCCGCCGCTGCGATCGCGATAATGACTACTGAACCTATTGAAATATAGTTGTACCATTTACTATTTATATACTGTCCCATGAGTTCCGGCAGACTACAAAACTTGATGAGAAAACCTAGAACAACAGGCAGGATGATCGCATTCAGCGATTGGGTATAAAACACAAGGGAAAAAAGTGAAATACCGGGCAACATCACGATGATAGCAGCTAGAACAAGTTGTACAAGAAAAAGAGAGTAAAAAAGCTTTCCTTTCTTGAATGGTGCATCAAGACTGCCCTCAAACCCAAAAAATTCAGAAAATGCATAAGCGGTAGAAAGAGAAATGATGATAACACCCATAAGGCCTGCATTGAGAAGACCAATCCCAAAAAGAGTGCCGGCAAGCTCTCCGGCAAATGGTTTGATGGCAAGTGCAGCTGTTTCACCCGATACGAGCGGAATTTTGTGTAAAAACAGTGTTGCTGCCGTTGCGACTATCATAAAGAATGAAAAAAAATCAGTGAGGAAGGCTCCAAAATATGTTTCAACCTGTGAATACTTAAGGGTAGACAAACTCACTTTTTTATCGTTCATAAAACTCTGAATAAAAAATTGACCCCAGGGGGTGATCGTAGTGCCCAGTACCGCCACGCCGGCAAACAGAAAACCCTTTGACCACGTAGAAGTATCAGGGATCACTAGAGATTTTAATGCAAAAGACCAGTCTGGCTTTGCATTTACCGCAGACACGATATACGAAACATACAGGAGAACTCCTACTAAAAAAATGCGTTGATTCATCTCATAACTTCCCTTTGAAACAAAAAGAAACGAAAGAACGATGACTGACAGTAAAAAAGGTATCACAGGCAGACCAAACATGAGCCCAACTGCTTTCAGTGCAGCAAAATTGGCGACAATAGAACCCATATTGGCTATAAAAAGCGCCAGAAAAACATACATAGCCACCCGGATACCATACCGTTCGCGAATGAGGTCGCCAAGTCCTTTTTTTGTCACGATTGCTGCCCGCACTCCCATTTCCTGTGTAAGTGCTAAAAAGATTGTCACAAAGGTCAAAACAAACAATATTCCATATCCGTAAGTAGCACCCGCGAGAGAGTATGTAGCCACACCAGCAGCATCATTGTCTGATATTGCGGTGATAGTAGCCGGTCCAAATGCTGCAAGAAAAAAAAGGATGTTTCGTTTGATTGTGTACCACATATCAGGCGAGTGAATTGACAATAAACTCAGCAATATCATCCATAGTGAGTATACCAAGCAGATGATTTTTACTATCTACCACTGGCAAGGCATAAATTTTATATTTCAACATGCGTTTAATTGCGATCTCTTCTGGTGTATGCAAATGAAGCAAAATGACATTTGTGACCATAAATTTGTATATCGGCATCTCAGAAGGCTGCATCATCAACTCATGTAGATTGCACACTCCCACAAGAGCTTTTGAATCATTGAGAACGTATACATAATTCAGTTGTTCAAAATGGGATGACGTCCCTCTGATTTTAAGCATAATTTGCGATACAGTATCTTTGGGGCTCACTGCGAGATACTCAGTGGTCATCAATTCTCCAATAGGTGTACGTGCGTGCATGAGCAGATGTTCGATCTCTTTTCTCTTTGTTTCTGGCAAAAGAGTGGTGATTTCATCGCGGCGTTTGGCACTCATGGCAAGTAATATATCTACCGCCTCATCTGGATCGATCATGGCTATTACACGCGCTGCACGCGCCGGCTCAAATTCACGGAATAATTCAGTCTGATAGGTGAGATTTAAGCTGTTTATGACACTTGCTGCATACTCTTCATCAAGAGTACCCAAAATCTTTCGAATACTTCTGACATTGGTTTTTTCCAGATAATCTGCAAGATCTTCTGGACGAACTTTTTTAAGCTTTTCCTGCTCCATCTTGAGTTGCAGCTTTCCCCGTGCCAGCTCAAGAGGCTGAATCTCTGTCCAGGAAAGCACATTGACAGAGTAGGGCATATGGAGTTTTTGAGCGATATTACTGATGATGGATTCCAGCCCGAACCAACGGAATACACTTCGTGCACTGGTATCAACTCCTGAGATGTTCCAGCCGCTTCTTGATGTCTGGATGAGTATATCGTTGACCCGCACTACTTTATTTCCTTGTATATCAATGATCTGCTGGTCGATGATATTTCTATTTACATACATTTCATTTTCAGTGAGTGGAGCGCTTTGGTAATGAGTGGCAACGACTATTTTGCCATTCATATTGCGAAGATAGGAAAGGGGAATGATTATCTCCTGTATATGCTTGACTACTATTTTAGTGACTATTGGCTTGTCCTGAGGCATGAAAATAAGGTCATGCAATTTTCCTACATATCGTCCTGACTCTGTGTACACACGTTTATGATAGAGTTCGGAGAAGAAGATCATACGAGTTGAGTATAAAAGATATATATTATTTCTGCCAGTCCATTATGGTATAATGCCTTTTATATTGTTTTGTGCTCAGTGAGGCTTTGTGTAGTTAGATGGGTGTGTGGCTCAGTGGTAGAGCGCATTCCTGATAAGAATGAGGTCGAAGGTTCGATTCCTTCCACACCCACATCAAGAGCTCGTAGCTCAATGGTGGAGCGCTTCGCTTACATCGAAGAGGCTGGGGGTTCGAGTCCCTCCGAGCTCACTTATATCTAAATCAATCAAAAGAATCGACAATTGACATGAGTAATCAAGTATCATTCTTCTTAAGAGTACTAATATTAGCCTTTCTGCCTTTGTTCATTTTCTTCACTCTTAACAAATATTTTTATGGCAACTTTGCTCCACTAGGAAAAAGTACTCCAAATTTACAAATATTAGATTCTGCTCGCTCACTGGAAGGAGCGATGCAGGTGTATTTTTTTAAAAAAGACAAAAAATTATTATTAGGAATGTGGTATGAAAAAATTCAGTCACAAGATAAACTGATTATTAAAGAAGTACCAATATATCCTACTGATAGTTATCCGACATATATTACAAAAAAAATAAAAGAGCATATATTTGACCTAAAATATAAAAAGATACCGGAAGAAGATTTTAGTTTTTCAAGCGACTTCTACTTCGCCCATAGCCCATATCTAGTAGAGAAAATGGACAAGGGAACATATATGACTTCCGAGCATGCCAGTGGCACATTGTATGTTTTCCGTGGATCAAGTAACGAAAAGCTATTCGCATAGAGATGGACTCTGAGACAGAAAATGATTTTGGCACCCATGAAACTCCATATTTGAAAACAATAAAATCTTGTCTCACCATGTTCGCAATATTGCACGAGATACCGACATAAGCCCATTAATCATTTTTCTCGCAACAGGATTTGTTGTCTTGGGAGAAATAGGATTTATACTCACAAGAGGGAAACATAGCAGAAAGGCTATATGATTAGATGTTTTTAAAGGGAGAGTATAGACTTTAGAGCTTTTCTGAACTCACTGTTAAATTTAAACCGTGTAACTTGCAATTTTTGATGTATAATAACCTCAATGAAAAACCTATCTGAGATAAAAAATCAAGGTGTGCGATTGGCTTTAGCAGCTGGAATATTTATTTCTGCCGAAACTTACTCTAATATCTACTACTTACCTCAGATCACTTCCATAGAAGCCACTCCTATATCTATACCTACCTCTGGAACTCCCGAACCTCTTCCCACCTCAGGTACACCTGAACCGATATCCACAACTCCTGGAACACCTACACCTACTACCGCTCCCGCAGATGAACCTACCTACCCATCCCCCGACGAACCAACAAGGCCTCCTGTTACGACAGAACCAACAAGCGCACCTGCATGGATAGCTTCTCACTAACTAATACACAAAAAATAATACTATCATATAGGAGATGCATTTGAACTACATCAAATGTACTTACAAAGTGAAAAAAAATTCAAAGTTGCTTGATCTCTACTGTTATAATATCGACATTTATATATTGTGCCTCACAAAGGAATATTTATACTCCTACATGGCTTTATAAAGAAAAAACAAAGAACTCCTTGCAAAGAAATAAATATAGCTTTAGTCCGTTTAAGGGAATATCAGTCTAGATAGCATACACAGCGCACAGTTACAAATTATCACAAAATTGTGATAAAAATAGGCTATGAAAAACTATACTAATTGGGATACTCATAAAAAAGATCTTCTCAAAAATCCCCAATTTAAGAAGGTGCTGGAGCAAGGTAAACTTGAATATGAAATCGCAAGAGCTATTATTGAAGCAAGAATAAATAAAGGTATCACTCAAAGTGAATTAGCTCAAAGACTCGATACTAAACAATCAGTGATATCTCGTAGAATGCGCGAACTATTCCTTCTCTTTCATTTTTAAAACGACTGGCATCAGCTCTAGATGCTCATTTACAAGTAACTTTCAAATAATAAACATCCCACATCTCAAAATTTTTGATTTCTATGAAAAGCCTTTCGTGATTTTTTTTAAGTAGCTTTTTATACTCAATAACACTTTGAGTAAAATCCCTCTCAACCTCTTTTCTCCTTTTGACAAACAGAACAAGATGATAACAAGCTATAATCAGAACAGCGAGCGAAATAAATATTATTGCAAACTGAATTTGATTATTATTTTTTATATACCTTTCATAAAGAATATTGGTGCAGATGTTAAAAAAAGATTGCAACAAAAATACCTTTAAAAAAATAGGAAGCATCATTTTCTAATGCATAATGATAGAGCATATGCTGCTCCTTTTTTTTAGTTTCCTCCAAAAAGCCATTCTAGTTCGTTTGACTTCGACTCTTCAATGTTACCCATAATTACTAACTGAACTTACGCATTTAGCTGAAAAATATATATTGTCATGTCATTTCAAACTTGTTTCGAGATCTAGATGCTGAAACGAGTTCAGCATGACGTATTCTGCGTAACTCCTATTACTAAATTACTATTTTAGCAAAATTTGCTAAATTAAAAGGTTGGTAGCAGTACAATGGTCAATTTGTTTTATTGATGAATTTTTAGTTAATCAAAATACCCCGGGGTTATCTGCAGTCCCGGGGTATTTATTGAGAAGATATAAATTTATTTCTTCTTATTTCTTTTTTGCTTTTTTCTTTGCTGCTGGTTTTTTTGCTTTTGTTGCTTTTTTTGCTTTTTTGGCTGCCATGAATACTGTCAACTCCTTTCTGAAATTGCATGAAATAATAATACAATTTTCACTCTAAAGAATTGTTGAAGTCATGTCAATAGGTTGTTTAATATTCACTGCCACAACAGTCCAATTAAAAACGCATATCACGATAGATTTGTACTTTAATTTACACTTCTCCTATAATGAATCTCATGACTTTAGCCAATCAAAAAAAAACAGGCATGACACAAGACTATTTTGAGGCTATCGGCAATATATTTATCTTCCTCCCGTACTTTTTTTCAGCTCCTACTATATTTCGCACGTTATTTGAACCGTGGAAAAACATCACTGTCAAAAAAACTATCAGAGGCTTCACCTTTTCAGATTTTTTTAACCGGCTTGGTTTCAATATCATATCCCGGCTTATTGGTGTCACGATGCGCACATGTCTTTTGATATTTTATGCGATTGTCCAGACGATCTATGTATTACTAATCCCGCCAATAACAATCATTTTTTTTATTGCTCTTCCGCTTTTGAAATGGATGAGGTCGCAGGAAAAATCTGCTGAAGAAGAATATGCCCAATACCGCCTGGCATTTATCAAACATCATATTCTTGATGAAAAAAATACCGAACTCGTAGGGACATGGTTTGATACCACCATCGGAGCTTCTTTGCATACACGCGCATGGTGGAAGCTGGATCAGCTTTTTCAGACGCCACCCCTGGCTCGGGATTGGGCAGTAGGCTATACCCCGACACTCGACGAATATGCGGAAGAACTGACACAAACAGATTATCAGCTCAGCATACGCCATCATATCATCGGTCGAAGCACAGAAGTAAAACTGATTGAACGGACTCTCTCTCAATCAGAAGAAGCCAATGGCATCATCGTCGGGGCAAATGGAGTAGGAAAGCACACCATACTCCATGCATTTTCCCGAGCAGTATATGAAGGCAAAATAACCCCTCTGCTTGCCTACAAGCGCATCCTAAGACTCAGATTGGAAAGAGTATTGACTGAATTTACTGAGCAAAACCAGCGAGAGGCATTTCTTGAAAACTTGCTGCAAGAAGCTGCAGAATCTCACAATGTTATCCTTGTTATTGAAGATATTGACCGCTATGTGATTTCGGCTCAGGATAGGGTAGATCTTTCAATACCGATTGAAAAATATGCAAAAGGTTCCGCGATACAATTTCTTGCGATCACCACTCCATTTGCATATGAAACATACGTCTTTCCAAATCAAAAAATCCGCCAGCTTTTCACCAAGATAGACATTGACGAAATCGATGCTGAAACTGCATTACGGATTTTACTTGAACGTATTCTTGAATTTGAAAAACGCTATCATATCAAAATTCCGTATGAAACTGCTCAAAATGTCATAAACAAAAGCAGTTTTTATATAACGACGATACCTTTTCCAGAAAAAGCCTTGCAACTTCTAGACGCTGCATGTGTGTACGCTGTGCAAACTGCAAAAAAAACTATACTCCTGCCGGAGATGATAGACATCGTACTTTCTCAACGCACTCACATACCCACAAGTCTCACAGACAGCCTCAAAGAAAAACTCCTCACTATCGAACAGTCACTTAAAAATACTCTCCAAGGTCAGGATGAAGCTCTCGCAGAGGTCTCATCTACGCTCCGGCGTTCATTTTTACTTCTCGGTAAACGCAAAAAACCACTTGCCACTTTTCTATTACTTGGCCCAACTGGCGTCGGAAAAACAGAAACAGCAAAAAAAATCGCAAGTTCATTTTTTGGGAGTGAAAATGAAATGATACGGTTTGATATGTCACTTTTTCAATCTCGAGACGATATAGGCAAACTTGTCGGCTCTATACAGACGCTCAATCCAGGCCTTCTCACCAGCGCAATTCGTGAAAATCCTTATGGAGTTCTCTTAATAGACGAAATAGAAAAAGCACACCCTGATCTATTAAATATTTTTCTTACTATTCTTGATGAAGGATATTTTACAGACGGGTACGGTCAACGCGTAGACTGTAAAAATCTGGTAATTATTGCAACCAGCAATGCGGGAGCTGAACATTTATTTAAACTAATAGAACAATCACAGCAGTCGGGTCTTGATACCAACCAACTGGTAAGCTACCTCATTGGTCAACATTTATTTTCCCCCGAATTTTTAAATCGTTTTGACGGAGTCATCGCATACAAACCTATTTCTACTGCGACAGCGCAACAAATAGCTGTCCAAATCGTCAATAACATTATAAAAACGATTAAAGATCAATATCAGGTGTCAGTAACTATATCTCCTCAACTCCTCCAACAACTTACCGCACAAGGGTATAATACCCAGTACGGCGTCCGAGATCTTGAACGTATTTTACGCAAACATATTGAAGATCGGGTAGCCAAGGATATTTTGAGTGGTAAAGCCAAGGCAGGGGATAGGATTGACATTCAGTAGAACGTTTATAAAATAGCATTTAGCTGTTAGCATTTAGGTTTTAGTAATAAGTAAAAGTGAATAGGTAATAAGTGAAACATAAATCGTGAAAAGAAATGTAGTGGAGCCATTTATGACTCTTATATTCGTCTTGGAAATATGTAATTGTTACTAGGACCAGCCAGAGGCTGGCAGGCAGGAATTAATCTTTTAGTAGTTCAAAACATCATCAGTATGTCAGGTTCACTCATCGTAATAGAAGGTATAGACGGTTCGGGAAAAGGTACGCAGGCCAGACTTCTTGTCGAATATCTGGCAAAACATCAGATTTCACACCTCTACGTCGACTTTCCCAATTATGACTCTTTTTATGGTCGCATGATCGCCCAGTTTTTAAGAGGAGAATATGGAAGTATAGACAATACCTCGCCTTATCTTATCTCTCTCTTGTATGCACTTGATCGGAAAGAGTCATCCGTCAAAATCAAAGAAGCACTTGGTGAAGGAAAAATAGTCGTTGCCAATCGGTATGCGACTTCAAATATGGCTCATCAGGGTAGTAAATTTGCTGAAAAAACAAAACGAGAGATCTATATGAAATGGGTAGATCAGCTCGAATACGAAGTAAATCTGATACCCAGAGAACACATAGTGATTTACCTCAAAGTGACACCGGAGCTGTCACGAGAACTGACCCACCAAAAAGATGCTCGAAGTTACCTCAATGGAAGGAAAAAAGATATCCATGAAGAAGATGATAAACATCTTATACATACTGCCCAAACCTATGATTTGTTGTCAGAAACATATCCACACTGGGTAATACTCGAATGTGTAAATAATGGTACAATGAAATCTATTCAGAAAATTCAAGAATCAATTATACATATACTCAAGGAGAGGAATGTGTTAAAACAGTGAAAAATAAGATAATTCTTAAAAAAATATTACTTGTATGATTCAAAATGAAAATTGATAATTATTGCTTGGACATTACAAATTAGTAATTATTTACATGGACAAAAAACTTCTGACGATCAGCTCTCTCCTCATCATCACATTTCTCATTTTTACTGGCTACTTGCTTTTTAGCGGCCCTATAGGTAATTTCACTCGAGCTGCCAATCAGGGGGGCGCAGCTTCACCAAGCAATTCACTCGTGTTTGCCTGGCCTCTCACCGTTCCCGCAGACGGACGAAGTACCAGTAGCATTACTGTTTTTTTACGCGATTCAGAGGGAAGAGGTATATCTCAACAAAAGGTCACCATAGCAGCCAGCATTGGTGTGGCTGATGAAACAACAAAAGTCACCGATCCTGATGGAAAAGTGATCTACAAGCTTTCCTCGACAACTGCAGGGGTTGCAAATCTTGATTTTTTTATAGATAATAGAAAACTCGAAAAATCGATAACAGTTCAATTTAAATAGAATGAAAATAACAAAAGCCGTTATACCCGCAGCTGGTTTTGGCACCCGGTTCCTACCTCAAACTAAGGCAATGCCAAAAGAAATGCTGCCAATTGTTGACAAACCAGTCATTCAGTATGTGGTAGAAGAACTTGTTGCATCAGGAATAACTGATATTGTGTTAGTCACTGGATGGCACAAACGATCCATAGAAGATCATTTTGACTATCCATATGAACTCATAAAAACACTTGAACAACAGCAAAAAGATAAACTCCTGGAAGAAGTCAAACGAACCGCCCAACTGGCTAATTTTATTTATGTCAGACAAAAAGGGCCTTATGGCAACGGCACCCCTGTATTGTGCGCAAAAAAAGTAGTAGGAGACGAACCCTTTGTCGTGATTTGGGGAGATGAATTTATTTATGCTGATCCACCGCGCTGTAAACAATGTATCGAAGTTTTTGAAAAATATGGCGACCCAGTTATTTCAGCGGTTCGAGTGCCAGAAAAAGATGTCTCACGCTATGGCATCGTAAACGCCACTAATGTAGAAAAAAATATATGGCAAATCCGCGACCTCATCGAAAAACCTCAAAAAAGTGAGGCGCCGTCAAATCTTGCTGCTCATGGCTGTTATATCCTCACACCGGATATTTTTCCGATACTTGAAAAAGCAAGACCTGGAAAAAGCGATGAAATATGGCTTACTGATGCAATAAAGGTACTTATGAAACAAAGACCTATCTATGCATGTGAAGTCAAGGGAGGTAAATATTATGACACTGGCAACAAGCTTGAATATATGAAAACAGTGGTAGATCTTGCCCTTATTCATCCCGAAATAAAAGATGATTTTAAACAATATTTGAAATCGCTGCATATTTAATTGCAATTTTACTTTTATTTGTTACAATGATGTCTTATGGCACAAACTGCACCAACACAACGCATTGAAGACCTTTTTAATATGGGGACTCATTTGGGTCACAAAAAAAATAGAGTTCATCCAAAAACAAGAAAATATATTTATCGGATGGTAAATGGCACGTCTGTCATAGACCTTACTCAGACCATGGATCAACTTGAAAATGCAAAAAAGTTTTTAGCTGAAGTAGCCAAAGAACAAAAAACTGTATTAGTTGTAGGCACAAAAAAAGTAGCCGCTTCCTTTTTAAAGGAATACTGTTCAAAAAATAATCTGCCGCATATTACTACAAAATGGCTTCCAGGACTACTCACAAACTTCGAAACTCTCATGAAAAACGTACACAAACTGATCGATATGAAACAAAAAGAAGAAAATGGAGACTGGGAAGCACTAGTCAAGCATGAACGTATCAAATTATCAAAAGAAAAAGCCCATCTGGAAAAACTCTACGGTGGACTCACAACCTTAAAGAATAAACCCGATGTTATGATCGTGGTTGATCCGCGCAAAGAAAAAAATGCCATAACAGAAGCAAGAGCATTCAACATACCTATTGTTGCGATGATGGATACCAACTCCAATCCAGAGCTTATCAATCATCTTGTCATGGCAAATGATGATACTGCAGTAGTTGTAAAGCATATCATGCAGGAACTTCTTGATTCCTATACAAAGATAAAAAGTAACGTTCCACAACAATAATAACCGCTTATGATCGACTACGAAAAACTCAAACAACTTCGAACCGAAACAGGAGTTTCTTTTTCTTTGTGCAAAAAGGCTTTGGAAGAATGCAATAATAATACAGAGCAAGCTAAGAAAAAATTGCAGGAGTGGGGAGCAAAAAAAGCATCAGAAAAGTCTGAAAGAGAAACAAAACAAGGAGGTATCTTTTCCTATGTACACCACAACAAAAAGGTAGCAGGTTTTGTCGAACTCATGACGGAAACAGATTTCGTATCAGGCAATACTGAATTTCAACATCTCGGACAAGAAATCGCCATGCAACTCGCATCTGTTTCAGCAGCAAACACAGAGGAACTTCTTAAGCAGGAGTATATCCGCGAACCTGGCAAAACAATTGACGCTTTGATCAAGGAAGCCATATTGAAATTCGGAGAAAACATCAAACTTGCACGCATTCAACGCTGGGAGTTGGGAGAGTAGCTGATTAGCTTGTTCGTCACAAGCGTCATTGCGAGGAATGAAGCGACGAAGCAATCTATGAATACTGACAGGGTGCCTGCCTGCCGGTAGGCAGGAGCTCGACGAACCTTGGCAACATTCATTCAATCGTCAAGCCAGGATGACATAATTCTAAAACCTAACATCTACACAATTAGATTGTTATATGTTACATGCTACACGTTACACGTTACACGACTTTACGAACTTTATAAACTTGATGAACTAACTACCTATGCACGACATCATATCTTCATACAAATCATATCTTGAACAGGCAATAACAGCTTTAAAAGAAGAACTTAAGAGCATTCGTACTGGACGCGCGCACCCTGGCATGATAGAAAGTATTCAAGTAGAAACATATGGTGGATCAACCAAAATGAAGCTTATGGAAATGGCAAGCATCATGACCGATGGTGCTACTACTCTGATTGTTACTCTCTATGACCCTGCAACAGCTCCGGACGCAGAAAAAGCCATCATGGCTTCTCCACTTGGCATCAATCCTCAACGAGAAGGTGGCAAAATCATCATACGAATTCCTCCACTTTCTGAAGAGCAACGAATCAAATTTACGCGTTTTGTCTCGCAGATGATTGAAGATACAAAAAACAAAATACGCATGCAGCGTGATGAGGCCAGAAAAAAAATAAAACGTTTGCAGGATGAAAAAACCATCTCAGAAGATGAACGTTATAGAGGTGAAAAAGAAATAGACACTCTCACAACTCAATCAGGCGAAACACTTACGACAATCAAAACAGCAAAAGAAAAAGAAATCATGCAAGTTTGATTTACATTTACTTCAAAAAGTACTAATATTAACTTCTTGATGATTACCGCACTTCTATTTTTACTCATTCTTGTCGTTCTCGTTATCGTGCATGAATTTGGACATTTTATAGCTGCAAAGAAGAATGGCATATATGTTGAAGAGTTTGGATTTGGATTTCCTCCGCGACTATTTGGCATCCGAATCGGAGAAACATTATATAGTATCAACTTATTGCCGATTGGAGGCTTTGTCAGACTCTTCGGAGAGGAAGCTTCACAATTTGAAAAAGAAAAAAAGACTCATTCAAGCCAACAAATTCCAGCCTCTCGTGCGTTTGTTAACAAAAAACCGTGGCAAAAGGCTATAGTGATTCTCGCTGGAGTCATTATGAATTTTTTGCTGGGATGGATATGTATTTCGTATTTATTTACAGTAGGCATACCTGCTCCCAACGGCATATCTGTAGCATCTGTACAAAAAAATACTCCAGCTGAAATGGCGGGTATAAAAGCTAAAGATCAACTTGTCAGCATGACATATGACAACAAGGAAAAAAAACTTATTATAGCCGACGACCTTATATCGCAAACAAAAATCTATCAGGATAAAGAAATCACGGTAAAAATCAAAAGAGGAGATCAATATCTGAACACAACAATCACGCCACGATCAAACCCTCCAAAAGGTGAAGGCTCTCTCGGTATCACGATAACTCAAATAGTAAAAGAGAGATCCTATCCCTGGTATACAGCTCCCTGGTATGGCTTGACTGAAGTATCAAATATGACGGTACGCATTTTCACCGAGCTACTGCGTATTCCCATGCAGCTTATTACTCAACGTCAAACAAGTGTAGAGTTTGCGGGTCCTATCGGTATCGCTCGTGTAGTAGGTGAAGCGCGAAAATATGGCATAAATGCACTCCTTGAGATCACTGCCTTACTTTCTCTCAACCTCGCCGTGATCAATATTCTTCCGTTTCCGGCACTTGACGGTGGTAGATTGGTATTTGTACTGTACGAATGGATATCTCGAAAAAAAGCAAATGCTACTCTTGAGCAGTATCTCAATGCCGCAGGCATCATCATACTCATCGGTTTTAGTATACTGGTCACCATTTATGACGTAGTAAAATTTTGGTGACATCCGCGTCATCCTGAATGAAGTGTACGTCCGGACGAAGTCTACTTGCCGGTAGACAGGAATCTGGTAGTTAAAAGTGAATAGTTAAAAAGTAAAAGGTCGTGTATAAACATTAGATATTTAGGAGCTATGAAATCTCTTCGTTTCCGTAACATCACTATTTCCGGAGGTGTTGCTGTCGGCAAAAACACTTTACTGAACAATCTAAAACCATATCTTCTTCCCATCGGGTGGCAGCTCACTTCTGGCGGGCAACTTCTTCGTGACTTTGCACAGGAACAAGTACAACCCTTGGCATCACTCGTTTCAGACGATTTTCATCACAAACTTGATGAACGCACCAAATCACTGCTCGAAACGGGTCATATCGTGATAGAAGCCTGGCTTGCAGGATTTATGGCACGAAAACGAAATGATACTTTGCGCATTCTACTCACCTGTCAAAATGATGCGTTACGAGTCGACAGAGTCGCAAACCGTGACAAAATACCTGTTTCTCAGGCGGTTGAATACATCAAAGAGCGGGAAGACAACAACTTTAAAGAGTGGAAACGACTTTATGGCGACTACAATTTTTTTGATCCTTCTTATTATCACATAGTAGTAGACACCTACTCCTCTGGCCCAAATGAAACAGTCGGGATGGTGCTAGATAAACTCGGATATCAAAACGGCACAACCTGAAATTTTTCTCCATAAAGTCATACGTTGAGTACTGTATAATAACTTCATTCATTTCTCTTATGCGACTTTCCCAACTATTCCCACAGCCAGTCAAAAACGGCAAAAAATATGACTCTGTCAATGCTACCCTCCTTATTAATGGTGGCTTTATCAATCAAGTGATGGCAGGAGTGTATACATTTCTTCCGCTCGGTTGGCGAGTCCTGATGAAGATTGAACAAATCATTCGTGAAGAAATGGATAAAATAGGCCAGGAACTCCTGATGCCAGGACTTGCTCCTACTAAAATGTGGGAAGATACTGGCAGGCTGGAAACGATTGATGTATTGTTTAAAGCGATAGGCGCAAATGATGCATCTCGTAAAAAAAATGATGCTGAATACATACTCAACTGCACACAGGAAGATATAGTGACTCCACTCGCAAAACAATTTAATACAAGCTACAAACAATTTCCATTTGCTCTATATCATATTCAGGTCAAATATCGCAACGAACCGCGAGCAAAAGCGGGTATTTTGAGAGGTCGTGAATTTCGGATGAAAGACCTATATAGCTTTCATAAAAATGAGCAAGATTTGCTCAAATACTACGAAGAAGTAGCCAAACCCTCATATGTGAAGACATTTCAACGGCTTGGCCTCGGAGATTGTACTGTTATTGCTCTTGCTTCAGGTGGTGACTTCACTGATAAATTTTCTCATGAATTTCAGACCATCTGCGATGCCGGTGAGGACACTCTTTTTTATGACGAAGAAAATAAAATATATTACAATCGCGAAGTGGCGCCAGCCCAAGCTCCTGCAGTGCACTCTCAAGATACAGAAATGCTGCCCAAAAAAGATGTAGAGGGAAAAAATATCATCGGGGTCGAAGAATTATCTCGATTTCTCAATATCCCTATAGATAAAACGACCAAAACAATGCTTTTTGAAAACGAAAAAGGAGAGGTGCTTGCTGCTGCAGTCAGAGGAGGTTATGAAATTGATATGGGTAAGCTAAAAAAAATTTCGGGTTGTGAAAAAATAGAACTTGCAAAAGAGTCGACAGTAAAAGAAGTGACAGGCGCAGAGGTAGGATATGCAGGCGTTCTCAACCTGCCCAAACATATAAAAATTTATTTTGATGAATCTTGCTCTCACCGGATCAATTTTGAAATGGGTGCAAATCGCACACATTTTCATACAATTAATGTCAATTTTGGTAGGGATATACCGATGCCGGATCAATTTTACGATATTAAAGTGACAAAAGACACTGATCTCAACCCAAAAACAGGCAAACCATACAAAGTATTAAAAGCCGCAGAAGTAGGAAATATTTTTCCACTCAATATCAAATTCTCAAAAGCTCTCAACTATACCTACAAAGACGAATCAGGAAAAGAACAAATCGTTTATATGGGCTCATATGGTATAGGAACCACGCGCGTCATGGGAGTACTGGTAGAAAAGTGTCATGATGAACGAGGTATCGTATGGCCAATGCAAGTAGCACCTTACCACGTTCATTTAGTTGGATTGGATCTCAAAGATGCAGACATTCGCGAGAATGTGGAGCGTTTATACATAGACTTACAACATCAAAACATAGAGGTATTATATGATGATCGCGAAGAAGTAAGCCCTGGATCAAAATTTGCTGATGCTGATCTTATTGGTATTCCAGTAAGATTAGTCGTTTCAAAACGTACCGGAGATAAAATAGAGTACAAGCTGAGAACTGAAAAAGAGTCACAACTCCTCAACTCAGAAGAAGTAATAAAAAAAATTAACTCACTCTTATCATCCTGAGTGAGCAAAGCGAAACGAAGGATCCTTTCTATAACAATTACGATTACATAGCATGCAATAAGAACTCTACAGTATTTTATACAGGAATTACCAATAAATTGAACGTCGAATGTATAAACATACGAATCAATTGACAACAGGATTTACACAAAAATACAATATTAATAAGCTGGTTTGGTATTATGAATTTGATAATCCATCTGAAGCAATTACAATTGAGAAAAAAATAAAGGGATGGAATAGAAATAAAAAAATAAAACTCATCAAATACAAAAATCCACAGTTTAAAGACTTATTACTAAATACAGGGATGCTTCTCCCGCCAAGTCGGGTTCAGCATGACATAAGATCTAAGACTGGTCAAAATCATTAGTCATCCTCAATACGCTTAGGAGGGATGAATAAACCGTTTTATTAAAACAGCATAAAAAACACATAAACATGAAAACTATAGTTGCGCATATCGCTCCTGATTTGGATGCAATAGCGAGCTCTTGGCTCATCAAACGACATATGCCAGGATGGGCTGATGCAGAACATGCGTTTGTTCCCGCTGGCAAAACCCTGAATAATAAACCACCCGATGAAGATCCGGACATCATTCATGTTGATACTGGACTCGGGAGGTTTGACCACCATCAGCTCAGCGAACGATCCTCAGCTACACGGCGCGTATTTGATTTTCTGATACATGAAAATCACATTAAAGAGCGGGATCGGGAGGCACTTGAACACATGGTTGTATTTATCACAGATATAGATAATTTTGGTGAAGTTTATTTTCCTGATCCTACAAATATACGATACATGTTTTGTCTTCACGAATTTATCTACCCTCTCCGAGGTACACTATCAAGCGACACAGAACTGACAAATGTTATCATGCTGATACTTGATAGTATTTTGTATACTGTCAAAAATGCGTTGAAGGCTGAAGCAGAAATTAAGGCTGGACTTATCATGACAACCAGTTTGGGAAAAACACTTGTCATGGAAAATAAAAATGAAAGCTCGGTAAAATTTGCTCTCAAAAAGGGATTTGATGTAGTTGTGAGACGTGATCCTGACTCACGCACTATTCGCATTAAAACCCAACCAACTCCCGCATTTGATCTCACCACACTTGCCGATACAATAAAAAAAGCCGACCCTCATGCCACATGGTTCTTGCACGCCTCCAAAAATATGCTTTTAAATGGATCAAGCAAAAATCCAGATTCTATTCCTTCGGCACTTACACTCACCAGTCTGATTGCAATCTTAAAGGAGATGTAATACAATTATGCTATAGGCTTTTAGAAGCCTTTGTTGTGATTTTAAAAACAAGAAAGGGGGATGTATTTATATGGTAGTAGTTGAAAGAAAAAAAGGAGAAACAAAAGAAAGTGCTTTTCGAAAATTTACTCGGGCTTTTATCGAAGAACAAATCGTTGATGAAATCAGAGGAAGAATGTTTTATATGAAACCTTCTCAAGTCCGCAAAGAGGAGGAAAAATTGCGCCGTCGTGGAGGAAAAAAACGAATGACTTCTCGATATGGTAAACCGATGCGCACAGTAAAAAAATGATAAGCATTTACTGTTCTTCGCGATACAAACTAAGTAAAAAAAATCTGAGTGTTTTTGCTCAGAGTGTTTTGAATGGGTATCAAATAGGTACTACATCGACTTTGAATCTTGTTTTTATCGGAAAACGCAAAATGCGAGCCATTGCAAATACCTATAAAAATGAGGATGTTGCGCTCCCTGTTCTTTCTTTTTCTTACCTTGATCAACCCGTCTCTCAAGAACAGGTGATAGGGGAGGTAGTGATCTGTTATCCTCAGGCGGTTCTTTTGGCAGCTGAACGCAATAAAAAAGTAGAGGACATGATGAAACAGCTTATCGAACATGGTATTCAAAACATCTTCAGGTAATAGGCCAGCACATGGTATCCACTCCAGGTACCTAAATCGATAGAGAGTTG
>CAZNUT010000021.1:0-23153 GCA_964576365.1 uncultured Gammaproteobacteria bacterium | reverse complement strand
GAGATGATACCTGGATTCCTTGGGTGGTCAATCAGTATGCGGGCACCTCTTATCCCGCCTCCTCAGCTTCCTCAGGAAAGAATATGGGATGGACAGACTGGACGAGTGGGAAGTGATATAAAGCCTGCATTTACCACGCCTCATTCTTACTACACCGCTCATATTTCAACTACCAATTTCACTAACTAGACAATTCATAGAGTTGAAAGTACATTATCTATCACCTTAATGTATGACTGAACCAGATGTTGAAACGAAAAATCACTCTGAATAGTATATTTTTTTCTCTCTCCGTTATTTTTTAACAAAGCTTTGATGCCCAACAAAATATCGTCGATCTCATGAGGATTAAAAGAAATGTATTGATTTCCTAATAATTCTTGAAAAACTGGTATGTTTGACGCCGCGATAGGAATACCTTGAGTAGCGGCCTCAATCAACGGCAAACCAAATCCCTCTGATAATGAAGGATTTATCATTCCAACAGCGTGCTTATATAAATACAAAAGTTCAGCAGAAGAAGATGGGTGATAAAAATAGATGCAGTCTCTATCAGTAGAAGATAAAAAATTTGATAATGTATGTGAAAAATAATTAGAAGGACCAACAAGAAGCAATTTAACATCTGTTTTTTTTATGCGTCTATACGCTTCTATAAGTCTATTTACATTTTTATGGGGGTAAAAATTTCCTACATACAATATATATGATGTTTTGTCAGAAAAACCATTAATGTGAGGCTTTTGTGGTAATACATTTATAAATTCATAATTCAATCCTTCATGCAAAGCGGTAATACTATTTGATAATAATTTAGGATAAGCTCTCATTAACTCACTTTTAACACTTTGAGTAGGGGTCAGCAGATGTCTCGCGTGAGAAACTTGCTGGTCTAATACAAAACGATACAATCGATGCTTAATTTGATATATAGGAGTTGGAAGTGTAGAAGCTTTACCTGTTTTATAATGTAGCGGAGTGAGATCATGAACTGTTGCGACAAATGGCTTTTTGTATAAGACTGGATAGCTAAAATATGTGAAATGCATTAAATCTAGATTGTCTTTTTTCAATTCAGTGGGAAACAAGTATTGCTCTGCAAAAGTGTGCCACTTTGCTCGAGTAAATCTAGCTGTAAACTTTGGGTAAAGACGACTCTCACCTTCATCTTGTTGAGAAAAATACACATATACATCCCAATGTTTTGGCTTTAAATCATGTAGATAATGCAAAAGATTGCGGATATATACTCCGACTCCTGTCTGTAAATATAACCTCGCATCAATTCCAATTTTTTTCATATCAAGAAAAAAAAGAAATAATGTCAATGCCTTTTTTTACCAGGTATATAGTCAAATTTGAATATTTGCCACGATAATGCTTATCCACAAATATACGCATTGCATTAAAAAAATAACGCCTTGTTGTTGTACGCCTAGATTTATTTTTATGCTGCAAACCACTTTGATATTTATGATGCACTACATATTGCGTTGGATCAAAAACAATAACATACCCTTTTTCCTTTATTCGAAAACAAAGATCTATATCCTCCCCATACATAAAATACGACTCATCAAACCCTTGAAGATCTTGAATAAGCTTTGTTCTACTTAAAAAAAATGCTCCACTGATCACATCAACATTGTGTATTTGGTTTTGAGGCTTGTCTGTAAGATGATATCCTCCAAAAAAACGACCTATAACAGGAACCGATCCCAGTAAAAATTCAAGCTTCATAAAATAACAGAATGAATTCCAGGGTGTGGGAAATCCTCGATGAGCCGCTCTATCAGGCTTACCGCTAGGCAGCAACACACTAACTGTCATCGCGCCTCGTCTTTTATGACTTCTCATTTCATTTAGCAAATACTCCCAATTCAAATCACCTACCATTACGTCTGAATTTAAAAAAAGAACATATTCACCACCTGCTTGCTTTATTGCTTCATTATTTCCCTTAGGGTAGCCAATATTTATGTTGTTTACAATCAAATTAAAAACTATGGAGGATTCAAAATCTTGATACTCTAAGATAGTACGTTGTAGCTCTTGCACAGATCCGTCCTCTGACGCATTATCAATTACTATAATTTCACTCTGTACCTTTTTGTAACGATGCAAAGAAGCTACAAGCTCATCCAAACAACGTCTAGTTAATTCCTTTGTATTGTAAGAAAGAATGATGATGGAGATATCTAAAGACATACACGTCTTATTATACAAACATTTCTCAAGAGAGCTTATCGCTTTGGAGATTGTTTTGCTCTTCTAGCTTTTCCTCCGGTTCCTACCTTTCTTCTTTCACGTATTCGTGCATCACGGGTAAGAAGATTTGCTTGCTTCAAAATTGGTCTAAACTCTTGTTCTATCATTTGCAAAGCTCGTGAAAGACCTAAAAGAAAAGCTTCTAGTTGACCTGTTGTTCCTCCTCCTCTTATTTGAGCAGTCAGTACGAATCTATCTAATGATTGAGTCAAAATAAATGGCGAAAGAAAACGTTTTTTATTTGCATCATTTAAGAAGTAATCCTCCGCTTTTTTTCCGTTTACCATTATGGCACCTTTTTGATATAAGGCATTATCAACATTTACATCCTTTTCTTTGCCTAAAATATACAATCGTACCCTTGCAACTGCTTCTTTGCGTCTTCCAAGAGCTTCATAATATGTTTGTTTTTTAACTGTTTTAGCCATAATAAATTTAATAAATTAAGCTTTTTTCTTCATGAATTTATCATGATAAGGATGCACATCGTCTGCATATATATAAAGTCGAGCCAATCTTTTATCTCTTAAGGTATTTTTTGGCAACATACCAGCTACTGCATATCGAACAACTTCTTTTGGATTTTTATTCATCATTTTATCATGAGATACTTCTTTTCTCCCACTTGGGTAACCGGAATAATATTGATATGTACTAGTTTCAACTTTTTTTCCTGTTACTTTTGCATCTTTTGCATTGATAACAACTACAAAATCTCCTGCGTCAAGGTATGGCACATAATTTACTTTATGTTTTCCTTGAAGTAATTTTGCTATTTCTGGTATTTTTCTTCCTAAAACAGCATCTTTCATATCAATCAAGTGCCAAAATCTAACAATATTTTTTGCGCTTTGCGGTTTAGTAGTTTGTGTAATGTGAACCATAGATAAATTAAGATTCTGTTATCTCAACTTTTTTTATTTTTTTAGACGGATTTTTCTTTGATGATATTTCAGCTTTTTTTGATTTTTTCACAGCAGAGCTTGCATGAGACCACTCAATTTTTACTGGATGTGCCCATTCTAATTTCATTAAATTTGTAGCATCTGATTGACGCTGATTTAGATGGGATGCCTTAAGATAACCACCAGGAATAGCAACGCATGCCTTTCCTACTTGATCAAAAAGAACGTCGACAATTTTTTTATCATTAAAAAATGTTAAAAGTCTATTTTTATTTGATTCAGTAGATTCTTTAGATAAAGTAATTACTTTTTCCAACTGAGATTTAATTGTTTTAATTTTTTTGTCAGAAGAAACAAGTTGTGATTGCTTTAAAAAATTTATCATCAACTTTTTCAGCATCATGCGCGAAGCATCTCTTCCTCCTTTAAATCGTGTAAGTTTTACTCTGTGTCTCATGAGATTGTCAAATAAGTTCGACTCCCATCTTTTTTAATTCATCAACGATGAGGTCTATAGATTTTTTTCCTACACCTTTCAGATTTGTCAAATCTTCTTTTCCCCTTTCAACAAGATCTTTCACGGTTTCAATATTTTCTCTCAAAAGAGCATTAATAACACGTGAAGGAAGATTCAACTCATCAATAATAGTTTCATATGCTTTTGGACTACCAGCATCTGCATGAGCTGGAGATTTAGCACTTATTTCATCTGAAGTCTTTACCTTCCCTTCATTTATAAGTTGAAAATGTTGAGAAAGGATAGCTGAAGACTGTCTGACAGCATCAGATGGAGTGATTGTCCCATCAGTCCATACTTGTAAAATTAATCTATCATAATTTGATTTTCTCCCAACTCTCGCCTCTTCTACTTTAAAATTTACCTTGACAACTGGGGAAAATACTGAATCCACGCTGATATATCCTGACTTTTTTTCTTTCTCCTCAGCAGATTCATATCCATAGCCGATGGTAACAAAACCATCAACCACCAGTGAAGCTTTTTTGTCTGTTAACTGTGCAATATATAAATCTTTATTGACTACCTCCACCTCTCCTTTTATATCTTTTGCATATACTTTACCTTCTCCCGATACGTTTAATTGTATATGGAACGGCCCTTCTCCTGCCGTTTTAAATCTTACTTGTTTTAACGCAAGAACGATATCCAAGACTGACTCCTTTACTCCGTCAATTGTAGCAAAAAAATGAGGAGCTTTTTCAAATCGAACATATGCGAGCGCTGCTGATGAGAGAGACGAAAGTAATGTTCTTCTCATAGCATTACCAATACTATTGCCAAAACTTGCATGTAAAGGCTCATAAATAAACTCTGCGTAAGTATTAGATGATTCTGTCTGAACGACTGAAAAAGACGGCTCTATCATACGATGTGTAAACTTTTGAAAATAATAAATTACCTTGAATAAAATTCAACAACAAGTCTCATATTAATCTGATTTTCAAGAATGTTGCTTGAAGGATCAGCCTGTAGTACTCCACCTTCAGCCTCGGGAGTCAACCACTCAGGAATGATTACATCAGTTTGTTTTTTATACATTTCAATATAGGGTATTTTTGCAGCATCTTTAGTATTATAAACGATCTTCGTGCCTGTTTTTACTTGAAAAGAGGGGATATCTACTTGTTTTCCCGCTACTGAAATATGGCCATGAGATACAAGTTGACGAGAAGCTGCTCGTGTTGGAGCCATCCCTAATCTATATACAATATTATCTAATCGACGTTCCAATAATTCAGCTAAATAAAGCGCTGTGTTTCCTTTTTTTCGCGATGCAGATGTAAAATACTTTTTCATTTGTGTTTCAGTAACACCAAACATGTATCTCAATTTTTGTTTCTCGCGAAGCTGTTTAGAATGCTCCGAGGTTTTTTTTCTTTTTCGAGTCCCATGTTGACCGGGAAGAATATTTAATTTTTTTAGAAGACGTGCATAAGATTGAGAACCAGCAGTTTTCATGCTTAAATCCATATTTTCTCTTCGAGCGATTCTATTTTTTGGGCCTGTGTATCTCATAAAAAATTAAACTCTTCTCACTTTAGGCGGTCTGACGCCGTTGTGAGGAATTGGAGTAATGTCAACTATTGCATCTATATCTATTTCTGACGATCTAACAGCTCGCAATGAAGCTTCTCGGCCTGGACCTATACCTTTTACAAAAACATTTAATTTTCGCATTCCATGTTCATCAATTGCTTTTTTTAAAGCAAATTCGGTGGTAACAGTACCAGCATAAGGCGTTGATTTTCTAGTTCCTGAAAATCCATGCATGCCGCATGAGCTGACTACAAGAGTAATACCACTATCATCAGTTATGGTAACCAATGTATTGTTAAAAGTGGCAGTAATATATATTCTTCCTGATTCGACAATTCGTTTCTGTTTTTGTTTGGTTTGTTTCATAAAATTATTTATTTGTGCTTGCAGTAGCAGTTTCTGTTTTTGCCCATGCTTCTTTTGTTAACGCTCCAACAGTCTTTCTTTTTCCTCTTTTGGTACGGGCATTTGAACGTGTTCTCTGACCGTGAACGGGCAAACCGTGACTATGTCTCATGCCTCTGTATGTTCCTATCTCTCTTAATCTTTTAATATTTTCACCCGTCTCTTCACGCAAATCTCCTTCTACTCTGTAATTCTTTTCTATAATTTGTGTAAGGGACTTTAATTCTTCTTCTGTCATATCTTTCACCCTCTTTTCTCCTGCAATTTTAGTTGTCGTCAAAACACGTTTTGCAGTTGTCCAACCGATACCATAAATAAGAGTAAGCGCATAATCAATGCGTTTTTCATCCGGTAACAGAATTCCCATTAATCGTGACATAGTGAAAATAAAAAATTATCCTTGCTTTTGTTTATGCTTAGGATTTCGTTTACAAATAACATATAACAAACCTTTGCGAACTACAATTTTACACGACTCACAAAGTTTTGTCACTGATGATCTTACGTTCATACCGATTTTCTATAAATAATTCGTCCTTTTCCCGGGTCATAGGGCGTTATTTCAACCCTAACCATATCTCCCGGAAGAATTTTAATAAAATGCTGTCGCATTTTTCCAGAAAGATAGCACAAAATAATTCGTTCCGCTTGAGTCTTTTCTTCTTTTAGAACTACTCGAAACATCGTATTTGGAAGGTTTTCTGCTACCCGACCTTCCATGACTATGACATTATTTTTTATATCCTGCATAAAAGGTATATTGTACCATCTATTATACCAAAATGGAAGCAGATCCATCAATTATTGCGATGGTATGCTCAAAACATGCAGATAAACTACGATCTGCTGTAACTATCGACCATGCACCAGGCGATTCATACTCAATCTGCTCTGTCCCCATAGAGTATATAATCTCTACGGCAATAGTCAAGCCATCTTGCACTTTAAATGTTTTTTCTTTTGAACCTGATAAATAATTCAATACATATGGATCTTCATGAAGCTCTTTACCAATTCCATGCCCGGTGAGCTGCTTAAGAATAAAATATCCTTTCTGACTTATCTCTTGATGTATAAACTGACCGATTTCCCCCAAATACACTCCAGCTTTAATTTTTTTTAGCGCTGCATTTAATATTTCTTCTCCTGCCTGCAAAAATATCTTCTTTTCTTTATCACACGTACCCCCGACACAAATCGTAGTTGCATAATCTGTGTGATAACCCTTAAAGAGTGCTCCAATGTCTATTGTCAATAGATCACCGTTTTGCAAGATATAATTTGAAGGAGGTGTGTGTACTGCTTGTGCGTTTACGGGCAAACAAGTAGCCCAAGAGTATCCTGAAACTGTTTGAAATGAAATGTCAGCACCATATTTCAACAAAAGCTTTTGAGCAACTTGATCAATCTCATTCGTGGTTTTACCCGATTTTACGACAGGCAAAAGATCTTTCATGACTCTTTGGAGAATTAAGCCTCCTTCACGCATTATTTCAATTTCCTGCCGTGTCTTAAGATGTACTGATCTCTTCATACCTATGAAAAATATACTTCTCGATGAACTTCATCTAATTTATTATAAAATTCTTCCTTCGAAAAGTTATTCTTAACCATAAAGTCAGCAAAGGCTATTGTGGGCCCCATGTGTGTGCTTAATAATTCATCAATATCTCTCTTCTCGCCTTTTAATGCTGAACGCGACTTACGCAACGTAATTCTCTCGTATCTTTTCTCCTTATCAGCATGAATAGCAACAATAAAAATACGAATATCTTTAAACTCTTTTTTTAAATACTGATACTCTTCCCAGGAACGCATTCCCTCAATAACTATCAAATTGTGCTTTTTGAGAGTGGTTTCTATCTTTTTTTTGCTCAGTAATGCCATTGCTTCAAATCCATACTTTGCTCTCAATTCCTGGCGGACTTCATGATGGACAGTGAGAGTATGTGGTTTTTTTCGTTTATCTATGGTTTTATTTACGATCTCTGAAAAGGAAATAACAGGCAATCCTAGTGAATGATAGTATTCCGAAGCTTCAGTTTTACCTGCACCTGGCAATCCGACAATCGCCATAATTGTATTTTTCTTTTGTGACCATTGATGCATTCTATTTTTAATCAGCTGCTTACCTAAAGATTTTAATATTTCTTCCCGAACTTCGTCTATTGATTGCTCACCGTCAATAACTGCCAATTTCTTTTGCTTACGATAATAATCTAAAACAGGAAGTGTAAATTTTTTAAAAAGCTCAATTCGCTTTCGAATAGCTTCTATGGTGTCATCGTCACGAATGTCATTACGATATGCCAAGCGCCATAAAGCTTCTTTGTCCGAAATATGAATCTGAATCACCTTGTCGACGTTATTTTTAAATAACTTTGCCTGAGTAAGGGTACGGGGAAACCCATCCAAAATATAACCTCGGCTGTAAGCTGGCCGACTCAAGTAACTATTAACAATATGGATTACTTTATCATCTGGAATTAAAGAGCCAGAATTAATCAACTCTTTGACGTATCTTCCGAGTTGGGTTTTTTCCTTGGCGATTTGACGAAATATATGACCAGTAGAAAGATATGGAATCTTAAACCGACGCGACAAAAAATTGCCTTGCGTTGATTTTCCTGCGCCTTGAATACCAATAAGTACCAACTTCATGGATAGTCAATAAAATGGGTAATATCAGTCTAAATCTTTTGTTTCTTTATGCATGGTGGCTTTTTTGCAAACATCACAGAACTTGTGAAGCTTTAGCGCTTCGGGGGAGTTTAACTTGTTTTTTTCACTCACATAGTTAAATGATTTGCATTCTGTACAAACAAAGCCGATTTTATCTCTCGATTGTCCTTTTGCCATATTTACTTATCTGAATTAATAATAGAAAGGAATTATTATACCATCAACTGAGAAGGTTATTAGGAGAACTTGTCATAATTTTTCATCAAAAGCTGAGCTTCTACAGCTTTAAACGTCTCAAGTACCACTGAAACAACGATTAAAATGCCGGTTCCACCAATCGCAATGTTGGTAAAACCGGTAGCAGAAGATACCAATGCTGGTAACACCGCAATAATACCTAAAAATAATGCTCCAAACGTAGTAATTCTATACATAATTTTTGTAAGATGTTGCTTTGTAGCAGTCCCTGGCCTAATACCAGGAATAAAACCGCCATTTTTTTGTATCTCTTCTGCTATTTTTTGAGGGTTAAAAGCAATAACGGTATAAAAAAAGGTAAAAATAACAACAAGGACAAAATACAAGATGTTGTAGGTAAAACCCGAAGGTGTAAAAACTTGAGATAAAAATGTACCGATTGAGGCTAAAGTAGAGTTCTGCACATATCTCAAATAGTTCCCAATTAATTGAGGAAACAACACAAAAGAGACTGCAAAAATGATAGGGATTACCCCTGCTTGATTAAGCTTTAACGGCAGATAATTGTGCGCAGCCTGATACATTTTGTTACCTTTTATTCTACGAGCATAATAAACTGGAATCTTTCGTACCGACTCGTTGATAAAAACAACTGCTGCTATCACAAGTAGTGCGATAAGAATGAAAACTATAAAGCTTATAATATTCTCTTGACCGGCTGTTAAAATAGATTGTCCCAGTAGTATAGGTAAACGCCCCACTATGCCTGAAAATATTAATACTGAAATCCCATTTCCAAGTCCAAACTCAGAAATGAGTTCACCAAACCACATTAAGATAAAAGTTCCGCAAACTAATGTAAAAATAAACGAAACGAATTCAAGCGGGCCTAAAGGCGCAATGACTTTTTGATTTAAAAGAAATATGTATATTCCTACAGATTGTATCAACGTAAGTGGAACGGTAAGAAATCGAGTATATTGATTGATTTTAAACCGTCCGTACTCGCCTTCCTTTGAAAGTGCTTCTAATTGAGGAATGATCATTGTGAGAAGTTGAAGGATAATCGAAGCATTGATATAGGGATTTAAACCTAAAGCCATTACTGAAAAATTGACCAAAGTGCCACCAGAAAAAACATCGAGTAGTGAAAGAAATGCGCTTTGAGCAAACAATTGTTTCATCCTTACTAAATCGATTGCAGGAATAGGAAGGTAAGCAAATATGCGAAATACCAAAATGATAGATAAAGTAACAATAAGCTTACGACGAAGCTGAGGATCATTCCAAAGAAGTTTTAGCTTATCAATGGCCGATTTCATTTCACAGTGCCTCCAGCTTTTATGATGGCGGCTTTAGCTGAACGGGTAACAGATAATTCCACCGTTAAAGGAATACTTAATGTTCCGTTCCCTACTACTTTTACAGTGACAAGTTGTTTTGAAGGGTATTTAAATAATTTATTCTCTTTTAAGAGGGATAAAGTTACCACCGTATTAGGTTCTAATTTTTCAAGCTGGTCAAGAGAAATAACAAACTTCTGAGAATAGATTGATTTATTGCGTAATTTTCCACGGAGTAAAGGAAATTTTTTGACAAGCCTGTTTTGGCCACCTTCAAAATGTATAGGCATATCACCTCTTGCGGTCTGATGGCGAGTAGTACCTCTGCCAGATTTAGCACCTGAACCCGAACCTAAACCTCTCCCCAACCGTTTTGCTCTTTTTGTTTTTATGGACGGCAGATTTGATAGATGGTGTGTCATATTTATATTATTTATCCTTTCTTAACAGTTTTTGCAACGCTCGATTTTTTTTGTACTTTTTGTTTTTTTGGCTCTTGGGTTGATAAGATTGTGCTCGCTTCTGGAGATTCTTCCTTTTGTTTTGGTGTCCGAATTATTCTACTTTTCATCATACGAATAGCCTTTATGACTGAATAAGCATTTGCGATTTTATTACGGGTGCCAATAATCTTAGCGGATGCATTTTGCACACCTGCAATATCAAGAATAACGCGCGCGACACCTCCGACCTTGAGCCCTGTTCCTGGAGGAGCAGGCTTCAACAACAATCGGGAAGCTTTATATTTCAACATCACTCTGTGTGGTAGAGTATCACGATATAATGGAATAGTAATCATGTGTTTCTTTGCTTGAGAGATCGCTTTTTGAATAGCAGGAGGAACCTCAAGTCCTCGCCCCATTCCTATTCCTACGCGACCTTTTCCATCTCCAATAGCAACAAGAGCTGAAAAAGATACATAATTTCCGCCTGATGTTTTTTTGGAAACTCGTCTTAAATGTAAAATACGCTCTTCAAATTTTTTTTCTTCTGTTTGCTGGGGCGGTTTCATGGATAATTAGCATCAAATAATAATTTATACTTCAACACCATTGGCACGTAATTCTTCAGCGAATGCTTTCACACGTCCTTTATATCCGTGCCATCCTCTGTCAAATAAAGCTTTAGTGATATTTTTCTTCTTTAACAATTCAGCAAAAAGAGTTGCTATTTTTTTTGATTTTTCAGACTTTGTACCAAGAATTTCGGCTTTTTTTGTACAACTTGAATAAGCAACAAGCGTCAAAGCATTCTGATCATCAATCGCCTGAGCATAAAAGTGTTTATTTGATCGAAATACACTAATACGCGGTCTTTCAGCGGTACCTTTAAGATTACTTCTCACTCTTTTCTTTATTCGATTGTGGCGTTTTATTTTATTCATAATTGTCTTAAATTATGCCGTTTTAGCTTTCTTACCTGGCTTTATACGAATATGTTCACCCTCAAATCGTATTCCTTTACCTTTATAAGCGTCTGGCTTTTTAATTGATTTAATCTGAAAAGCTATTTCTCCCACTTGTTGCTTATCGCACCCACTCACTATAATAATAGTATTACCCTCTACGGCAAACTGTATCCCTTGAATAGGGTTAACAATAACAGGGTGAGAATAGCCAACTTTTAAGGCTAGTGCCTGACCTTGCATTTTTACATTAAAACCTGTGCCAACAATCTCTAACCTCCTACTCCAGCCGTTCTCAACTCCATATACTGCATTTGCTAAAATACTTCTCCACAACCCATGCAATGACTTTGCTGGTTTAGTTTCGTTTAATCTTTTTATTTCTATCATTCCATCTGTAAAGCTCATCGTAAGTACAGAAGGAATTTGAAAATTAAGCTCTCCTTTTGGACCTTTTAGATGTGCTTTATTACCATCAACAGTAAACGATATGGTTGATGGAACTGTAATTTTTTTTTGACCTATTTTTGACATATCACCAAATCTGAAAAAGTAATTCACCGCCAGCTTTATTCTTTTTTGCCTCACGATCTGTCAAAATCCCTTTCGATGTTGAAAGAAGCTGTGTACCAAGACCGTCTTGTACTGGTTTTAATTGGGTATATGAGACGTATTGACGCTGACCTGGCTTTGAAACGAGAGAAATGTCAGTCATAGCTGGCATATCCTCTTCATAAAGCAATTTAATATCTATCGTTTGAATTTGATCACTCGAAATAGAATAATCAGCTATATAATTAAGCTCTTTCAGTTTTTTCAAAACCTCAACACGAAAAGTAGAATATGGCGAATAAACACTAGGCTTACGTGCCATATATCCGTTTTTTATTCTTATCATTAAATCTATTACTGACATACAAAAATATAAAGTTACAATGTTACGTTTTTTCAGCCGTTCTCTTAGTCACTTTACCATGACCTCGGAACTGTCGAGTAGGGGCAAACTCACCAAGACGGTGTCCTACCATAGACTCGCTGATTAATACTTCAATAAATTTTTTACCATTATGAATTGCAAGCTTGTGACCTACAAAATCTGGATGAATTTGTGAATCACGAGCCCATGTTTTGATAGTTGGGTATGACTTTAACTCTTTCTGCTTTTTAATCTTAAAATGCAGTTTTTCATCTATATATGGTCCTTTTTTTACTGAGCGTGACATAGTTGTATTACCAAGAAACTTTTTTTACTCCAGGGATTTCTCCCTTTAATGCTTTTTCTCTAAAACACAGTCTGCAAATACCGAATCGACGCATATAACTTCTTGCACGTCCACACAAAGGGCATCTATTTCTGTGTCTTACAGCGTATTTTTGCTTTTTCTTAAACTTTACCTCATCTGATGTTTTCGCCATAGTTATTTTTGAAAAGGTATACCAATCAATTCAAACAAACGCTTACTCTGATCTCTGTTCTTCGTTGTGGTAACTATTGTAACTTCCAAGCCTCGAATTTTGTCTATTTTATCATATTCAATCTCTGGAAAAAGGGTTTGTTCATTTAATCCCACATTAAGATTGCCATGACCATCTAATGTGTTATCGGCAATACCTCTAAAATCTCGTATACGTGGTAAAACCACCGAGACAAACTTTTCAACAAAAGAATACATTTTTTCACCTCTTAGCGTCACTTTAACACCTATAGCCAACCCTTTTCGAATTTTAAACGCTGCAATCGATTTACGAGCATTCATAACAACGCTTTTTTGTCCGGTGATGCGCTCTATTTGTTCTTGCACAGTGGCAATTGCTTTTTTATTTGTCAAAGCCTCGCCAACACCAACATTAACAACAACCTTAATGATTCGCGGAACAGCGAATGAATTTTTGATATTAAACTCCTTCATCAAAAGGCTGTTGATACTTTCGTTATATTGTTTCTTTAGAAATGACATAGGTGATGTTTAGTTTATTTTTTAGTCTTTTTTGATTCTGACTTCTTGATATTTGAAACGTGAATAGGTCTGGAAACTTCGATAATTCCGCCTTGTGGCATCTGCTCATTTTTCTTTATGTGTTTTTTATACATATTAATATTTTCTACAAGTACTCGTGATTGCTTAGGATATACTCGCAAAACTTTTCCTGTTTTATTTTTATCTTTACCAGTTATAATTTGTACGACATCTCCAGTTTTAATCTTCATAGGATCAATATATCTCTTCAGCCAAACTCGTAACTTTAGCAAATCCATTATCTTTAACTTCTTTTGCTACTGGACCAAAAATGCGAGTCCCTCTTGGATCTTTCACGTCTTTTCCTGCCAAAACAACACACGCATTTTCGTCAAAACGTATATAACTTCCATCTTTTCTTCGAACTTCTTTACATGTTCGTACAACAACAGCTCGCACAACTTCACCTGATTTCACCTGTCCGTAGGGAAGAGCTTGTTTAACAACGCCTGTAATCACATCTCCAATACTTGCAATTTTCTTATTACCTCTACCTGGAATCCCGATAAGTTGTACTTTTTTTGCTCCTGAATTATCAGCAACCTCAAGCATTGATCTAAGTTGTAACATATATTCTTTTCAATTAGATGTTATTTACTTTTGCAACTACTCTAAAACGCTTATCTTTTGATATAGGAATGCACTGCTCAATAGACACAAAATCCCCTTCGTGAATATCATCTTGCTCTAAATGCGCTTTAAAATTTTTGTGTCTAGTAATAACTTTTTTATAAAGTGGGTGTCTCAATTTACGAACAACTTTTACCACTGCTGTTTTATTCATTTTGGTTGATATGACAACACCTTCAATTGTTTTTTTCATATTATTGTTGCTTCAATTTCTGATTAATAACAGTTAATATTCGTGCTCTTTCTTTTTTCTTCTTGCCTAATATATTTACATTTTTTTCTTGCTCTATTCTTGGAAGCGCTCCAAATTTTAGTATTTCGATATTTAAATCAGAAACTTCTTTACTTAAATCATTAATCGATTTTTCGTGATACTTGGTAATTATACTTTTCATATGATTATTTACTTATTATTTTTGTTCTTACAGAGAGCTTGGAAGCAACACTCTTTAATATTTCCTTACTATTACTTTCTGGTAAACCATCTATTTCAAACAGAACGCGACCTGGATTGACAGATGCGACAAAATAAGCAACATCTCCTTTGCCAGCTCCCATGGTAACTTCCGGTGGTTTTTGCGAATAAGGCTTGTCTGGAAATAATCGAATCCAAAACTTTCCTGCTTTTCGAGTTGCTCTTGCCAAAACAACACGTGCTGCCTCAATCTGTCTATCTTTAATCCATCCTTCTGTAATAGTTTGCAAACCCCAACTTCCAAAATTAAGCTCAGCACCTTTTACTGCCAATCTTTTCCACTGGCCTCGAAATTGCTTTCTGTATTTTTGTCGTTTAGGTGCGAGCATAGTAAAAAATTAATCAGACACAAAGCCATACTTTAACTCCTATATAACCTGATTTTGTCAATGCTGCATATTTGGCAAATTGTACCGGTTCTCGGATTGTTGAGGTCGGTATTGTGCCTTGAAAATACTTTTCTCTTCTAGAAATTTCAGCTCCATTAATACGTCCACCCAATTGTATCTTAATACCTCTAGCTCCACTTTCCATTGCGCGGGTCATTGCATTATGAACAACACCTCTATGTGGAAAATTTCGCACTAATTTTTCTGCAATTGACTGAGCAACATAATAGGAATTACAGAATGGCTTTTTGACAGGTTCAATTTTAATATCAATCTTCATTTCTTTGTTTTTATCTTTTGTACTTTGAAAAGCCTTCATTCGGGAAACAATAATCTTTTTTACTTCTTCAAGTCCTTTTCCACCTCTACCGATGATCATTCCTGGTTTTACTGCATACATTATCACAGTAATTTTTTTAATTGCACGCTCTATAACTACATCAGTGATACCAGCAAAACTATATTTATTCATGAGATCCTTGCGTATCTCGCTGTCTTCGATAATTGACTCACGGTAAATTCTTTTATCAGAAAAATACCATCTTGATGACCAGTTGTATATTATTCCTAGTCTTAAACCATGTGGATTTACTTTTTGACCCATGAGTGTAATAATTGATTAATTTGTTTCAGTTTTAATTTCTTTATCTTTTTTGTCTATTTTTTTACCTTGCTGTTTTGATATCTTTGGCTTAGTTTGTTTTTTTACCTTAACAACATTTTCTACTTCTTTGTTTTCTTTTACCTTTTTTGTAGGCTGTTCCTGCTTTGCAACAAGAATAATTTTGATATGCGAAAACTTCTTTTTAACAGGCCTCACTCCTCCACGAGCTCCTGGACGATATCTTTTTAAAGGCCTTCCTTGTTCAACCGTGAAAAGTTTAAATTGTAACACATCTGGACTCACTTTTAAAGTTTGAACTGCGTTATGAATTGCAGAATTGATCGCTTTATATAAAAAGCGCGACTCCTTTTTAGGAGAGTACATGAGTATTTCTAAAGCTTTTTGTGGTTGTATGCGACGGACATGCGGCACAACAAACCTCAATGACTTTGAAGATACTCTCAATTGCTTTAAGTATGTCAGAGATTCCATATTATCTTTTTCTCCTTTGAACAATTAATGCATTGCTCCACTTTTTTTTGGTTCGAGTTCGTTTTCCACGAGCAGGTTTACCCCATGGAGTTTTTGGATGCATACCCTCTCCACTTCTACCTTCTCCTCCTCCGTGTGGATGAGAACGTGGATTTTGGGCAGTTCCTCGTACGGTCGGACGTACACCCATCAATATCTTTGTACCAGCTTTACCTATAATTCGATCTTTATGACCAATATTACTAACTCTTCCGATAGTTGCTCGACAATTCTCAGAAACCTTTCTGACTTCTCCTGAAATCATCTTGATGTGAGCATAACCACCTTCATTAGCTACGACTGTGGCAAAAGTGCCCGCTCCTCTAACTAGCTTACCACCCTGTCCGGGATACAATTCAATATTGTGAATTTCTATACCTACTGGAATTCGCGCCAAAATAGTCGAATTTCCCAAAGCTATGTCAACTTGATCTGATGAAACCACCTCATCTCCTAGTTTTAAACCATTAGGAGCAAGAATATATCGATATTCACCATCTTCAAATTTAATCAACGCAATAAAAGCACCTCTATTCGGATCTTTTTCAATCGATTCAACTATAGCTTTTTGATCTAATTTATTTCTCTTAAAATCAATAATACGATAATATCTTTTTTGTCTACCACCTTGATGACGTACTGAAACTTTGCCACTAGCATCTCTTCCTGAGTGTTTTTTTAAAATCTCAATGAGAGATTTTTTTGGCTTACTGGATGAATTTAATGCAACAGTTGACATATTAGGATTGTGGGAAACTATCTATAGTACCTTTAACCAGAGTTATATATGCAATTTTTGTACTTGGTAATTTTTTAGCTAGCATTCGCTTTCCAACTCGTTTAAATTTACCCTTACGAATGGCAGTTCTTATAGTTCCAATCTGTACTCCATAGAGCGTTTCGACTATTTGTTGTATCTGATGTTTACTCATTTCACATGCTACTTCAAACGCATAGACACTGCTTTGAGCTTTTCGTGAACTTTTTTCAGTGATAAGTGGCTTAATAACTGATTTCATAGGGAAATTAAGCTGTGTACTGCTTATTAATAACATCTAATCCTTCATGTACAAATAAAATATTTGAGTGGTTTAAAACATCATATGCATTAAGCGTATGAGCCGATGTTATATCAACTCCTGGCAAATTTCTTAAAGATAAAATTAAACCATTTTTTTTAACTGCTCCTAGTACAACTAACGTTGATTGATCTTGGATATTTGACTTTTTAAAAAATGTTGAAAGGATCTTGGTGCTGGGTTTCATTTCAGCGTGATCACCGTCTAATAACAGAATATGTTGAGCGCTAGCTTTTAAACTCAGAGCAATTTTTAAAGCAAGCTTTTTTTGCTGCTTATTTAATAACTTAGAAAAATCTTTTGGCTTTGGACCTCCTGCAACTCCTCCTCCAACATAAATTGGAGCACGTAAAGAACCGTGCCTCGCTCCGCCCGTACCCTTTTGTCTGTATACTTTTTTAGTAGTAGCATTAACTTCGGCACGTGTCAGGGTAGAAGCAGTCCCTTTTCTTTGATTTTGCAGATAAACATAGATATATTGAGCAATTAATTTTGGATTATTTGGCAAACCAAAAATAGATTTTTCAAGAGATTTTTTACCCACTTCACTTCCCTCAATATCAAAAATACGAGCTTGGAGCTCTGTATCAGCTACCGGCTTCTTAGTTATTTTTTTTGTTGTTTCCATGGAATTAAGATTGAGAGTAACCAAAAACTTTCAAAAGATTTCCGATATGGCCAGGTACCAATCCCTTAACAACCAGATGTGTATCAGTTGCCTCTATGACTGTTAAATTTTTTACAGTTGCCTGACCTGAGCCTTTTTGACCAGCCATGCGAGTACCACGAAACACATGGCCTGGTGTAGTATTAGGTCCAACTGATCCAGGTGCACGGTGTCTATTTGATTGTCCGTGAGTTTTAGGACCACCTGCAAAACCATGCCTTCTTACTACACCCTGATACCCTTTTCCTTTTGAAGTACCTGTAATATCAACAATGTCTCCAGGTTTAAAAAACTTACTACTTACTAAAACATCTCCAATAAAAAATTTATTATCTCCAAAGGAAATTCCTTTTTTTCCACTCTCTTCTATACATGTAATTTTTTTATTATCTTCTAAACGAATTTCTTTAATATATTTAAGATTTTCAGAAATGTTCGCTTTAGCAAGTAGTCCTTTTACTGGCTTTTTAATACTTTTTTTTGATCCGTATCCAATAATAGCAGCCTGATATCCATCTGTCTCTTTTACCTTAATACCTACTAAATAACATTTTTCAGTGTGAATAGCTGTCGCAGGTAACAAAGCACCGTGATCGTCATATATTTGCGTCTGTTTTTGTTTAGTGCCTATGATAAATCCTGACATAATATAAAAATAACTCCAGATAACAGCTTATACCTAGCTTGTTAGCTGGCGATGGTTGTACTAAAATTACATTTTTACTTCAACGTCTACTCCCGCAGGCAACTCTAAATGCATGAGGGAATCGATAGTTTGATTTGTTGGATTGACTATATCAAGAAGCCGCTTATGAATTATAAGTCCAAAGTGTTCGCGGGCATCCTTATCGGTAAACGGTGATTTTAATAAAACAAAAGTCTGTTTTTTACGAGGAAGAGGAATAGGACCTACAACTGATGCGCCTGTTTTTATTGCTGTATCAACCAGCTTTTGACAGGACTCATCAATGAGTCTATGATCGTACGATTTTAGTCTAATTCTAATTCTTCCTTTTGGCATGACTTGGTAAAGTGCAACAGTTAATATTTAAACACCGTATTATACCATTACTTTATGACTTTTGTTACTACACCTGCGCCGACGGTATGACCACCTTCGCGGATAGCAAATTTCAAACCTTCTTCTATGGCGACTGCATAAATCAATTTAGCCTTGATTTTGACATTATCACCAGGCATAACCATTTCTACACCGGCTGGTAATTCGATTTCACCAGTAACATCGGTTGTACGAATGTAAAATTGAGGTCTGTATCCTTTGAAAAATGGTGTGTGACGGCCGCCTTCTTCTTTCTTTAGAACGTAAATTTCACATTCAAACTCAGTATGAGGTGTAACAGAACCAGGCTTAGCGATAACCTGACCACGTTCTACATCAGTTTTTTCAATTCCTCTTAACAGAAGTCCAGTATTATCACCTGCACGTGCTTCGTCAAGTGTTTTGCGGAACATTTCGATCCCTGTGATGACAGTCTTTTTTGTTTCTTTTACGCCTACGATTTCAACCTCTTCGTTTACTTTCATCATTCCTCTTTCTACTCTACCTGTAACAACAGTACCTCTACCTTGTATGGTAAAGACATCTTCAACAGGCATAAGGAATGGCTTATCCATAGGTCTCACAGGCTCTGGAACATAATCATCTACTGCTTTCATAAGATCTTCAATAGCTTTTACTGATTGAGGATCATCTGAAAGAGCTTTTAATGATGAACCACGAATAACTGGAACTTCGTCACCTGGATATCCATATTTCTTAAGAAGGTCTCTTACTTCCATTTCCACAAGAGAAACGATTTCATCATCTTGCACCATATCTACCTTGTTAAGGTAAACGACGATTGCAGGTACATTAACCTGGCGAGCAAGAAGAATGTGTTCTCGAGTCTGAGGCATAGGACCATCTGGAGCTGAAACGACAAGTATTGCACCGTCCATCTGAGCTGCGCCAGTGATCATATTTTTGATGTAATCAGCATGACCTGGTGCATCAATATGAGCATAGTGTCTTTTATCTGTTTCGTATTCTGAGTGATGGATATTGATAGTAACTCCTCTTGCTTTTTCTTCAGGAGCTTTATCAATTTCGTCATATTTTAAAAATTTTGCTTGTCCTTTTTTTGAAAGTACATAGTGGATAGCAGATGTTGTAGTGGTTTTACCATGGTCTACATGACCAATAGTACCTATATTAAGATGGGGTTTATTTCTTTGAAATGCTCCTGTAGCCATATGAGTAGTTTAGAAAAAAATTGATTAATAATTTGTAATTATAAATTACGCAAATAAAAATACAAGCGTGTTTGAAATAGCTTCAAAACGTAGGCTAATAATACTGTCCAACTATTCAATTGTCAAGCAGGGAAATCAACATCCAAATGCTTAGCTTCTCAACCAATCAATCGAAAGACGACTGTTTACATAGTTGTTTAATAAGACAATCAGCATCTTTCTCATTCAAAAAAACTAATGGACTGAATGATTGAATATCTCAGTGGTTGAGATGCTGCAAAACAGACTCGCCTGTTACAATATCAACATGTCGACACGAAGAGAGGCGAATGAAAAACAACAAGCAATAATTGACTACAATAATGGCCCATTACTTATAGTTGCGGGTGCTGGCACTGGCAAAACCTTTACACTTGTTGAAAAAATTACTCATCTTATTTCTTCAAGACAAGCTAAACCAGAAGAAATTCTTTGTCTGACTTTTACAGAAAAAGCATGTCGTGAAATGATCGAACGAATAGATATTGCCCTGCCTTACGGCATATTTGATATTTCAATTCAGACTTTTCACGGATTTTGCGATTTAATTTTAAAAAAAGATGCACCTCATGTTGGGCTGAGTCCCACATATAAGTTAATGACTCAGGCTGAATCGATCCTTTTTTTCAAAAAAAATCTTCATCACTTTCAGCTCAAATACTTTAGACCTGCGAGCAACCCAACAAAATTTGTAGGAGCATTGCTCCAACACTTCTCCCGACTGCGGGACGAAGATGTCACTCCGGCACAATATCTTGAGTGGGCAAATTCAATAAAAAATGATTCTGCATACTCACCTGAAGAAATTGAAAAATATATGGAGCTAGCTCAAACATATGGAGCATACGAGCAGTTAAAAATTGATTATGATTGTTACGATTTTGCAGATTTGATTAGCAACGTATTATTACTTTTTCGTGAAAGGCAACATATCTTAAATCAATATCAAAGTCGCTTTAAATACGTCATGGTTGATGAATTTCAAGATACAAATATAGCTCAGTATCAACTTATAAAATTACTGTGCCCTGCAGAAAAAAAACCGTTTCTTACAGTTGTTGGCGACGACTCTCAAGCGATATACAAATTCCGCGGAGCTTCTCTGTCGAATATTTTATCTTTCATGAAAGATTATCCTGAGGCCAAACTACTTTCTCTTGTCGATAATTATCGATCGAATCAATCTATTCTTGATCATGCATATCAGCTCATTCAGCACAATAACCCAGACACACTCGAATCTCAACTAGGAATATCAAAAAAACTAATTTCTCATAATCCCAAAGCTGGAAACAATGTTGAATTCACGTATTTTGCACATGGATCTCAAGAAGCGCAATGGATTGTAGAAACTATTCTTGAGCTCAAAAAAAAGAACCATTACACATTTAGTGATTTTTGCATATTGGTAAGAGCGAACAGTCATAGTGAAATTTTTACTGCTGAAATGCGAACTCAGGGAGTACCGTACCAATTTCATGGACCTGGCAGCCTGTTTAAACAACCTGAAATCAAAGATCTTATAGCCTACATGACGCTACTCACAGATATCAGCGACACAATCGCTTTTTATCGTGTTTTGAATATGGATCTTTTTGCTATAGACCAAACTGATGTAGCCGCACTTTTAGCCTTTTCCAAAAGAACATCTCTCCCTCTCTTTCAAGTAACCCGCATCATTTCTTCCTTTTTTTCAGAGTCGGGGCCAGAGCCTGAATTTGAAATATACCGCCCCTACCTTCCACTTCTTAAAAGCGAAACACGAGAACTGTTGAAAAAAATTACCAGCCTGATCGAAAAACACCTATCATTATTGATGAAAGAAAGCGCAGCTCATATCATATATAAATTTTTAGAAGAAACTGGCTATTTTAAATACATCCTTAGCAAATCTACTTCAAAAGAGCAAGAAATAGTTCAAAATATATCTCAATTCCTGAGCAAACTACGCTCCCTTGAAGTAAATCAAAGCCTTTCAAGCGTTTTTGATGCCACAACCTATATACACATGAGTATGGAGCTTGGCGAATCTCCACAAGCGAGTGAAAGTGATATCTCTGAACGAAATGCAGTACATATCATGACTGTACACGGAGCCAAAGGCCTTGAATTTCCCATTGTCTTTCTTCCTCATCTTATCCAAGGAAGATTTCCGACCCAAAAACGCAGTGAAACCATCCCACTGCCAGATTCACTTATAAAGGAAGTATTGCCAAAAGGAGATTATCATACACAAGAAGAGCGGCGACTGTTTTATGTAGCCCTCACCAGAGCACGTGAAAAAATCTTTATGACTGCGTCTACCAAATATGATGATGGTGTGAGGGCGCGCGCTATTTCTCCATTTGCAATTGAGACACTTGGAGAAGTCTATATTAATCAAAAAAAAGAAAAAAGACTTGAAGAACGATTACAACTCTCTATTTTTGACTTTGAACCAAAAGAAGAAGTATCTGCGGTGACAACCGTCGCAAAACCAGTGCGCAATCTGTCCTACTCCCAGCTACAATCGTATGACGTCTGCCCTCTGCAATATAAATACCAGTATATTCTCAAAATCCCTACTCCACCCTCGGCTGCAGCATCTTTTGGTAGCACAATACATATAGTTTTTCAAAAATTTTACGAGGGATTGATGCAACAAAAAGAAGGCGATAAGGATACTCTCGTAAAGCTACTTGAAACATCATGGATACCGCTTGGATACACCTCTTCTGCACATGAAAAGAAGGCAAAAAAAGAAGCAAAAGCAATGATAGAAGGATATTACGACCAATTTCATTCACAAAGAGGTGAGATTGTCTCGTTGGAAAAACTATTCAAAATCAAAATTGAGAATGAGTTGAGTGTTACTGGAAAAATAGACCGTGCAGACAAAATGCCTGATGGTACTATCGAAATCATCGATTATAAAACAGGAAAAACACCAAGTGAAGCAGCGCTCAAAAAGAGTCTACAGCTTTCCATATACGCACTTGCGGCAACAGAAAAAAGTTTGTACGACGCTCCTTTAAGTAAAGTGAAACTGACACTGTACTATCTGCAGGATATGAAAAAATATACGTCTGCCAGAACCGATGGGGATATCGTGACGGTGAAGCAAAATATCCGGGAAATGGGTGAAAAAATCAACAAAGGCGTATTTGAACCAAAAGTCGGCCCATGGTGTGACTACTGCCCCTTCCGCCTCATCTGCGAGGCGTGGT
>CAZNUT010000020.1:0-23514 GCA_964576365.1 uncultured Gammaproteobacteria bacterium | reverse complement strand
GCGTCCTACCAGTCATTTTTTAAAAACTACCAACCGTTTTGTGAACGGTACCAAAATAGTGCCACTAGCAAGATTCGAACTTGCGACCTCTCCCTTATGAAAGGATTGCTCTACCACTGAGCTATAGTGGCTAAACCTAATCAACTATTATAATATATACTATGACCTCAGACAATCAGCATGAGCATAAAGATCTCTCCATCATCATCATCTCCTACAATACAGCTGAACTCACCGCAAATTGTATACGCTCGATATATGATTCAATGCAGGACATAGATGAACAACAGTACGAAATTATAGTATTAGATAACGCCTCACAAGATGACTCGATAGACAAAATAGGGATTGTAGCTCAAGAGCATACCAATCTGCGACTCATCATAAGCAAGGAAAATCTCGGATTTTCAAAAGGAAACAATAAAGCTGCAAAAGAAGCTAAGGGTTTTCATCTGCTCTTTTTAAACTCAGATATCATCGTACTGCAAGACGCAATACCCAAACTACTCACCTACTACAAACAACATGCAAATATAGCATTTCTCGGGGGCAAACTCCTGAATGCAGACCACTCACCTCAACCTTCCTGTGGGCCGTTTTATACACCGCTTGTTGTTTTTGCTGCTTTGTTTTTGAAGGGAGATTATATTGGTCTGACAAGATATTCACCAATTGATCCACGCAAAGTAGATTGGGTCTCTGGTGCCTGCATTCTCACAACCAAGGAGCACTTTTTACAAATGGGCGGGTTCGATGAACAAATATTTATGTATATGGAAGAGATCGATTTGTTATATCGAGCTAAAAAACTAAAAAAAACGACTTATATATATCCAGATTCTCAATTTATCCATCTAGGCTCTGCTTCAAGCGGAGGAAAAACATTTCCGATTTTACAAGTATACAAAGGCTTCATATTCTTCTATAGAAAGCACTATGGGCCTTTTTATCTTGCCATTTTACGAAGTATGTTACAATTAAAAGCAATATTAGCCATTCTTATTGCAATTGTATTTGGCAATACCCAACTAAAAAAAACTTATGAGCAGGCTCTTACCATATCTCGCTTGGCTTGACAAACATATTATCAAAATCCTTGTTATTGGCTACGCAGTACTTATTCCCCTTTACCCAAAACTTCCATTACAAATGGTCAACTACACGTATATCGCCGTTCGTGTAGAAGATATATATGTTGCCCTCTTAGGTTTTATTGCTCTCATCTGGTTTATCAGGGGTAAAATGCAGATTCCCTGGAAATATGCTACTTTTTTTATTCTGTTTTGGTTAGTGGTATTTATTTCATCTTTGTATGGATTTTATGTATCAAAAACAGTTATACTCAACCACCTCGGTCTTCTACATGCAGCTCGTCGCGTAGAATACATGATGATTTTTCTTATTGTATTTTCAACGATTCGATCACGTCGCGATTTCGAACAGTATCTCAAAATTATTTTTGTTGTATTAACTGCCGTAGGAATCTATGGGCTAGGTCAAAAATTTCTTGGATGGCCTGCCGTCCAGACTATGAATCCTGAATATGCAAAAGGATATTTGTTAGTTTTAGACGCATATGCCCGTATTTCATCAACGTTTGCGGGACATTACGATCTTGCAGCATATCTCATCTTTCTGATGCCTATTCTTATCGGGTACTACCTATATACAGGCAAATGGTACTGGTTTGCCATTTTTATTTTATCGTTAGCCAATCTTATCCTGACAGCTTCCCGTGCTTCGTATCTTGCGTATCTTTTTATCATTATCCCCTATCTGCTCTTGATCAGAAAATGGAAGTTATTTCTCATCGTTTTAGCTTGTACAGCGATCTTAACACCCCTTTCAGACAATTTGACCAAACGCCTCACTCGTACCTTTCAACAGACAAAAGTATTTGTTGATCCTCAAACTGGTAAAACCCTGGTACCAAAAGATATCAGACCAGATGAACTCCCTCCAGGCGACTTCGGAGCTAACTTACCACAGATAGTGCCTCAAAAAACAAAAACTGTTATTGATAAAAAAACGGCGACAGTCGCTAAAAAACAAATTCGGGAAACTATTGTTAAAGAAGCTGCAAAAAGTGGAAAAACGTTGACAGAAAAAGAAATAGCAGCTCTGGTAGAAAAAACATTTGGCCGTCAGATACCTGTTACAAAATACCTTATTGACATCTCGCTTTCGACGCGCTTTCAAGTCGAGTGGCCAAGAGCAATCAATGCATTTCTCAGTAACCCTTTGATAGGTACCGGACCTTCATCTATCACCGAAGCAACAGACGGAGATTATTTACGATGGCTCGGTGAAACCGGAGCTATCGGCACCATCCTTTTCATCACAATCATAGGTATGATATTAAAAGACATTTTTTATGCTGCAAAACAGTCTGAACAAAAAGAACGATACCTTATGTATGGTTTTTGTGCAGGAGTTATTGGATTACTTATTAATGCCTTGTATATTGATGTTTTTGAAGCTTCAAAGGTCGCATATACATTTTGGCTTGTCAGCGGAGTCTTCATTGCCGCATTACCATATTTGGCAAAAAAACATATAACCACTTCATAAATCTATGGATAAAAAAGACTACCTTATTCTTATTTGCATACTGTGCATCGCTTTTGCACTCAGACTGTATAAAATCGATACACCTCTTGCAGATCTGCATTCATGGCGACAAGCAGATACTGCGGCTGTGTCGCGAAATTTTACGCGAAATGGGATCGATCTCCTCAAACCCCGATATGATGACCTATCCAGTTTACAGACTGGTCAGGAAAACCCAGAAGGATTGAGATATGTAGAATTTCCTCTCTATAATGCCATAAATGCTATCAGCTATCTCGCATTTCCTTCTTTACCCGTAGAAGTTCATGGCAGAATGATCAGTATTCTTTTTTCACTCATTCTTATTGCTATTCTTTACTATTTTGGGAAGATGGAACACTCCCGTATCGCTGGCTTTTCGGCTGCAACCATATATGCGATCATGCCCTCATTTGTGTTTTTTTCACGCGTTGTACTACCTGAAACACCAGCAGTTGCAAGCTCATGGATCGGATTGTTCTTCATATATCTTTCACTTTTTCGCGCAAAATCAAAACAAAATCAGATGATATATCTTCTAAGTGGTGCGCTTTTTTTTGCTTTTGGACTACTTATTAAACCTACAACCATTTTTTATTATATTGCCGCTGCTTATCTGTTTTTACATCGATTTCATATTCGGGTTTTTACCAACTGGCGTCCATATATATTCTTATTTTTATCTGCTATACCTCTTGTATGGTGGAGGTATTATATTTCTTATTTTCCACAAGGCATACCTGCAAGTGACTGGCTTATCGGATATGTGAATACTGCGCAAGGATTACAATACATTTTTTTCAGACCTGCATTTTTTCGATGGATGTTTCTCGACCGTATTGGCACAGCTATCATGGGTATATATCTTACCGGATATATATTCACTGGAGTGGCTGGCTCAAACAAGCGTTATTTCATTCTCTCTTGTTTTGTTTCGGCCATGACATATCTCTTTGTATTTCAAGGAGGAAATATTCAGCATGAATACTATCAGACAATCGCATTTCCAGGAATCGCGCTGGTAGCAGGCCTCGGAATAGCAACACTTACCGCTCTTTCACCTCAAATTCTTAATCCGTTTTTGCTATATCCAGCAATTGTCACAACGATACTACTTTCATTTTTTATCTCTTATTACAAAACCAAAGATTATTATCATATCCCTCAGGATTTGCCACCCATCGCGACTTTGATCAAGGAGCAAACAAAATCAACTGACAAAATTGTTACTGATCGACTCGGTGATACCACCCTTTTGTACCTTGCTGACAGAAAAGGAGCGCCGGCAATATATAAAGAACTTCCCCAACTGAAAGAACTAGGATATTCTTATTTAGTTACAGCCAATAAAGATCTCATCGAGTCACTCCGTTTACAAAAAAAAGACATACTGATCGAAAGCAATCAATTTGCAATCATCAGATTGTAACGATCTATGAAGATCCTGATGCTCACTCCATACCTCCCGTACCCTCCTGCATCAGGTGGACAAATTCGTACGTTTTATCTACTCAAATACTTGTCACAATGGCACGATATCACCCTGGTTGCTCTATATAAAAATGAAGAAGAAAAAAAACATATAAGACATCTTCATCCATTTTGTAAAAAAATATACCTGTGCAAAAGAGCAGCAAGGCCATGGCAGCCTGAAATCATTATCAAGGCAATTTTTTCAGTATTACCTTTTTTAATTGTCAGAAACTACTCGAAAGAGGCCGTGACAGTCATCAAGCAACTGCTCAAAAACGAAACATATGATGTGATTCATGCAGAAACATTTTACATTATGCCGCACATTCCCCCGACATCTACCCCTATTCTGCTTGTTGAACAAACAATAGAGTACAAAGTATATCAGCATTTTATTTCTCACTTATTTTGGATCTTACGAAAAACTCTTGAACTTGATATAAAAAAACTCAAACATTGGGAACTACTGTATTGGAAAAAGGCTGATCAGGTAGCTACAGTATCCGAAACAGATCACGCTGAAATGAAACGACTGATTCCTGCTTTGTCCCCAGCCATCATTCCCAATGGTGCAGGTGACGAAATGTTCGTTGATAAACTTGAGTACCCAGATATATCTAAACCAATACTTCTCTTTGTGGGTAATTTTTATTGGCTACAAAATGTTGAAGCTGCTGACCTTCTCATAAGAAAAATTTTTCCTTCGGTGAGAGCACTCATTCCTGATATAAAACTGATAGTTGCTGGACAAAACAGTGCAAAATTGAAAGATCTTAAATCAAAAGGGATTCAAATCATAGATCTTGCGCCAGGTGCCAGCGAAAAAGTCAAGTCTTTATATCATACCTCAACTTTATTTGTTGCGCCTATTTTTGGACCAGGAGGAACGAGGTTAAAAATCCTCGCAAGTATGGCTGCTGGTCTACCCGTTATATCAACTCGAACCGGAATAGATGGTCTGGGTGTAGTCGAAGGAGAGCATGGATTGATTGCCGAAACACCCACTGATTTTGCCTTGGCCATACAACGCATACTGTTGGACAAAAAGCTCTATCTCAAAATTCAAAAAAATGCATTTGATCAAGTAAAGAAAAATTATAGCTGGTCATCTATTGCCAAAGTTCTCGATAATATTTATCGCAAGATGGACGTATCGAAAAAATAACATATTTATGCGTATCGGAATAGATATCTCACAAATTCAGTATCAGCATACAGGTGTTGCACGTTTTACGGAAGGCCTTATACATGCTATTTTTCAACATGGGGAAATGCATCAATGGCTTCTGTATTATCATGGTCATGGAAAAAAACTAAACACTTTTTTCTCAATAAAATTGCCTCAGCATATTCATGTCATAGAACGAATGATTCCCGAACGAATAGAAAATATGATGTTTAATAGATGGCATCACATAAGCTCACCTCTTGCAAAAAGGTGGTACTCCGATGCCGAATCACTCGACTGGTTTATCACCTCAGACTGGATCGAACCTCCTCTTGATTGTAAAAAAGCGACTGTTATTCATGACCTTGCATTTAAAAAATACCCAGAGACTGTCGATCCGTATATTCGAACCACACAAGAGTACAGACTGGCTCATGCGACAAAAGAATGCAGTATCATCTTTGCAGACTCAAATAGCACCAAACAGGATATACAAAAATACTACCCGAATACGACTTCTTTCATCAAAGTAAACCATCTAGGAATGGATCAACAGATATTGCCCGATGTGGAAGGATATATAGAAACTATAAACCGAAATAATACTCCTTATATACTCAGTGTTGGCAAGCAAGAACCTCGCAAAAACTATCAGCGACTTATCAACGCGTGGAAGCCATTTAGCAATAAGATAAGTCTCATCATTGTAGGACAAAAAGGATGGGGTCACGAAATAAAAGTAGATGATTCCCGATTGCATATCGTGGAAAAAGCAAATGAACATGAACTGGCAACTCTCTATCGAAATGCATATATGTTTGTATTTCCATCGCTCTATGAAGGATTTGGATATCCTCTTCTCGAAGCTATGAAATATGGTTGCCCCGTGATCGCAAGCGGTAATTCTTCTCTGAGTGAAATAGGGGGAGATGCAATGCTGCCGTGCGATCCTCTCGACGTGCAATCCATCTCAGCATGTATTAAAAAACTGATTACACACAACACACTCAGGGAAGAATTGATTTTGAAAGGTAAACGTCACGCGCAGATGTTTACCTGGAAACGGTATTACAATACACTCATATCAGTATTATCTACATATGAAACAAATGACGATAGGAGTTGATGGTAACGAAGCTAATGTCAAGGAGCGTGTTGGTGTGTCTATCTACACACTGCGTTTATTGGAGTACTTTGCCACTCATGCAAATGAATCAAATCGTTTTATTGTCTACCTTCGCAAAAAACCCGTACACGACATGCCAGCAGAAAACACATTTTTCACGTATCGGGTTGTGAAAGGGCCAGTATTCTGGTCGCAACTTTTTTTGCCTATTCATTTGTTCTTTCGTCGAGATATAGATGTTTTTTTTGCTCCGGCGCACTACCTTCCACGATTCTGCCCCGTGCCTCAGGTTGTCACTATACATGATGTTTCTTTTTTGTTGTATCCGGAAGAATTCAGGAAAAAAGATCTTTACCAGTTGACTCATTGGACACAATACTCACTTCGTAAAGCGAGCCATATAATCGCGGTTTCCAAAACAACCAAAAAGGACCTGATGAGTTGGTACCAACTTCCCGAAAATCGCATAAGCGTTGTGTATAACGGTTTTGATACGGAACAAAAAAACGACAATTCAGATTTTTCAAAATTAAATTTGACTCCTCATAAATATATTCTCTATCTTGGCACTCTCCAACCACGCAAAAATATCACTTCGCTTATTCGTGCATTTGAGCTTGTAAAAGACCGCATCACTCAAATGAAAAAATACAAATTGGTCATCGCAGGCAGAAAAGGATGGTTGACGAGCGGCATTGAACAAAATATACATTCAAGCACGCATGCTTCGGACATTCTCTGTACTGGATATGTCTCTGATGCGACCCAAAGAGATCTTTACAAATATGCCTTTGCTTATGTACTTCCGTCACGATATGAAGGATTTGGTATTCCTGTACTTGAAGCTATGAGTCACGGATGTCCGGTGATAGCCGCCAGCTCTTCAAGCCTGCCTGAAATAGGAGGTGATGCAGCGCTTTATTTTCCTCCAGAAAACCCACAAGAACTCTTTGAAGAAATAGAAAAATTGTCCAAGTCTGACACCTTGAGAAATGAATTGATCAAAAAAGGAAAAATGCGAGTGAGAGAATTTTCATGGGAACGATGTGGAAAACAAACGCTCGAAGTAATAAAGCAGTTACAATTTCCAAATAATTAGTGCGAAATAGGTCGCAAAAAGAAAGGATAATGATATTCACAGATTGCTTCGCTACGCTCGCAATGACGAACGAGCTGAGGTGCTGAGTCGCTGAGTTGCTACTTTACAAACTTTATAACTATATGAACTTTATAAATTTGATCGACGATTCGTTTGACAAAAATCTGTGGAACTCTGTGGCGCCACACCCTCTCCAATCATGGCAATGGGGAGAAGCGAGAAAAGCAACCGGTATCGAAGTGGTACGCCTGGCTCAATACAACGATTCAAAAAAGCTCAAGCATGTTTTTACTCTCACTCTGCATAAACTACCTTATACCTCCTACAAAATCGGCTACATCCCTCGCTCCACTTTTCCGACTCAAGAACTATGTGATTTTTTAATGCATAATTTACATAACACCATTTTTGTGAAATTCGAACCAGATTCCCCCTCACATCAGAACCTAACACCTAACACCTATCACCTAACACCTTCCCCCCACCCTCTCTTTCCCCAATGGACGCAAGTCATAGACCTCACAAAGTCGGAATTGGACCTACTTGCGGGAATGAAACCAAAAACCAGATACAATATCCGGCTTGCGCAAAAAAAAGGAGTTGTAGTGAAAGAAATGTCTGACGATCAGGGATTTGAAATCTTTTCAAAACTCTACTTTGAGACCTGCAGGCGTCAAAGATATCACGGACACAATCCTGAGTATCACAAAGTAGTGTGGAATCATCTCAAAGATGGTGTAGCACATATTCTTATTTCATTTCTTGGCAATGAGCCACTTGCCGCATATGAACTATTCCATTTTCATAACAGACTGTATTATCCCTATGGAGGATCTTCGGATAAACATCGCAATGTGATGGCGCCCAATCTCCTGATGTGGGAAGCAATAAAGCTCGGGAAAAATCTTGGAGCAAAAGAGTTTGATCTGTGGGGTTCACAGGCACCTGAACAAGGGGAGGATAATAACGAAAGTTGGTCTGGTTTCACCCGCTTCAAAGAAGGCTATGGGACAACCTATATAGAAAAGCCAATAAGTATGGATTTGGTGCTCAATTCAACCCTATATCGCCTTTATAATCTCACTTACCAAGTACGCAAAACCCTATTAAAATTATTATATTGCCATTTTCTTTCTTCACTGAAAAATTCCCCACCAAAGCCAAGTTAAAAAAATACCTTCAAAAAGTAAAATCAATAAAATAGGATCTGTTTCTCTATGCGACCGCTTTCTCAACTCTACATATATTTTTATTCCTGCAAGTGGAATAAAAACTATGCTAAAAAGTGCAAATATATAATGGTCAAAAGCTAATTTTTTAATTCCGATTATAGATATGCTAATGAAAAATAATGCTATAACAGAAAAAATATAAAGAAACTGCAAATATAAAAATGCACCAAATTTTTTCACAGAAATTGATTTAATTCTTTTTTTGTAACAAAATAGCAAAAATTCTGATCAGATAACCGGCAGATCTGTCCCTTCTACTTCGGCCTGGCTTGGCAATTGAGCATCTGGTAAACCATCATACTGACCTGCAGGCACCCCGGCTGGATATCTTCCCACGGGAACTGTCTGAGTGGCATCAGCTGTTGTTGCAGCTCCTTGTTCTGTTGAAGCCGCTTGTCCTGCACTCGCTTGATCTCCTGCAACAGTTGTTACGTCTAATTGTTGGCGAGTAACTTGTCGCGGATTAATATAGTTTTGAGAATTTAAGAGCTTTTTTAACCAATTGGGAGTCTTTTCATCGAATTCTGACAAATATCTTATGAAATATTAACGTCACCATTATACACTAAAACGATTGATTTTTAACAAAATACAAGGGCAGATTTTGGACGCACTCATTTCATTTATTACTACCCGCAATGCCGAAAATCTATGCAAAGCAGGCGAGAGCAATCTGTTTTAATATTCTCCTCCTAAAATAGGAGGGGTGGATCCCGCTTCGGCGGGAGACGGGGTGGTATTTACTTTGTACCACCTCCCCCTCGTCGAGTGGACAGGAAGCTTTGACTCGACTTCGGGTACTCCTCCTATTTTCTAGGAGGAGAATGAAGAGATTGCTTTGAATGTGAATATGCAATTGGGGTCGAAATGTCGTAATTGTCTGTCCCTAAAACCTTCAACCAAACATCTACTACCTATTCACCAACCTACTGGCAGGCGGAGGTAATGACGACTCTGAGAATAGCTGAGATGCTGAGTAGCTGTGTTGCTCTAACATTATAAGCCATTCACTCTTCGGACAATCGCCTGCTTGATCACTTCATCTATGTGGTCCATAAAAACAAACTCCATATCTTTTTTCACTCTATCCGGCAAATCCACCATATCCTTTTTATTTTCTGCAGGAATCAACACTTTTTTGATACCAGCCCGGTGTGCAGCGATAGCTTTTTCTTTCAATCCGCCAATCTCTGTCACACGGCCGCGCAGTGTGATCTCTCCTGTCATGGCTACATCACGGCGCACTGGCTTTTTAGTAAGCGCAGATACCATAGAGGTGACTATCGCAACTCCTGCTGAAGGACCATCTTTTGGTACCGCACCCTCCGGCACATGCACATGGATATCTATAGAATTATAAAAATCCTTTTTAAGTCCAAACTCTTTTCCGCGGGAACGGATATATGAAAGGGCTGCTTGACAAGACTCCTTCATGACATCACCCAGATTGCCGGTGAGCGTGAGGTTTCCTTTGCCTGGCATGACCGCTACTTCGATAAAAAGAATGTCTCCTCCTGCTTGAGTCCATGCAAGACCTGTGGTGATACCCACGGTATTTTTTTCCTCGATCATCTGTGCAGAATATTTATATGGCCCAAGATATTCATTGATATCTTTTTCCGTGACTTTTTTGGTCTTTTTGACTTTCTTTTCTACGATATCGCGGGCGACCTTCCGGCACACGGTGGCTATCTGTCTTTCAAGCTCACGCACCCCAGCCTCTCTCGTATACCTGCGGATGACAGTACGCAATATATCGTCTTCCACAGTCACTTCGTCCTCGTCAAGACTATGTGCTTTCTGCTGTTTTGGTACCAGATAATTTTTGGCGATATTAAATTTTTCGTCTTCTGTGTATCCTGCAAAATGAATCACCTCAAGACGATCCAGCAATGCTTCCGGAATAGTATCCAACATATTTGCCGTTGTGATAAAAAAGACATTTGAAAGATCAAATGGCACCTCAAGATAATGATCTGAAAAATCTGCATTCTGTTCAGGATCAAGAGCCTCAAGGAGAGCTGCAGACGGATCTCCGCGATAATCACGACCAAGCTTATCTATCTCGTCAAGCATAAAGACCGGATTTTTGGTCTCTGCCTGTTTCACAGCCTGAATAATGCGCCCTGGTAAAGCTCCCACGTATGTCCGACGATGTCCACGTATCTCAGCTTCGTCTCGTATACCACCGAGAGAAATCTTTACAAATTCGCGACCCAATGCTCGAGCGATGGAGCGACCCAAAGAAGTTTTTCCTACTCCTGGAGGACCAACAAAACAGAGAATTGATGGTTGCTCGTGAGTTTTTTTATCTTTTTTGTTTGTTTTTAAACCTGTTTTTTTTGATTGCTTTCTCTTAATCTCTTTGAGATTCATTACCGCGAGAAACTCGAGTATGCGCTCTTTGACCTTTTTAAGACCAAAATGATCCTCGTTGAGAATACTCTGAGCATGCTCAAGATTCAGATTTTGATCTGACATTTTGCTCCAGGGCAAATCAACGAGCCAGTCAAGATACCCGCGAATATAAGATGACTCGGGATTAAACTGTGACATCTGCCCCAATTTTTTAAGCTCTTTTATGGCTTTTTCCTCGACAGGTTTTGGCATCTTTGCCTTTCTTATTTTTGCTCTATACTCGTTTACTTCTTGATCTTCACTTTCACCACCCAGCTCTTCCTCTATAGTGCGCATTTTTTCTCTTAAAAACGTATCACGAATATTTTTCTCAAATTTTTTCTGGGTTTTATTTGAAATATTGTGTTCAAGCTCAAGTACTTTTATTTCTTTGTTGATATAGTCAACCTCGCGAGATAATCGCACCTTGAGATCATCGATTTCAAGCAATTCCTGACGCTCTTCTGGCTTTATATCAAGAATCATGGCGACCTGATAGGAAAATTGCATTGCTGACTGAATATTGAGAATATTCATCAAAAATACAAAATCTATTGTCTTGCCGAGATTTATACCCTTTTTAAGCTGAGTAGAAATGTATTTAACAACCGCCATCACTTCCTCATCCTCCATCCCAGTATCAAAACTGTCTTGAATATATGCAGCATAATATGGCTCTGTTTGTGTATATTCAACGATACGCACCTTGCGGATACCTTTGACGAGTGCATTCAGCTGACCTTTATCGGTATTCATGACTTTATCTATCGTTGCCAGAACGCCAATTTCATGTAAATCGCTCATTTGAGGATCTTCGTCTTCAGTTTTACGTTGCATAACCAAAACCACTTGTTTATTTCCTTCCACAGCAGTCTTCATGCCTTCCAGACTTTTGCTTCTACCAAACACCAATACATTTTCCGTTCCTGGAAATACAATACCATCCCGTATTGCAATGACAGGAAATTGTTGCTTTTCTGATGAAGAATGACTAAACATAAAAGTAATATAAAGAACTCACTAATAAGTAACAAATCGTAGCCCTAACTGCCAACAAATTTCATTAACAGCGAAGGATATTAGCAGTATAAATGACCATTTGCTAATTGTCAATAAAATACTCATTAAATAAATGCGCCCACGAGAGAATCAAAATCAGTATACCGAGGAGCCTTCAAAAGAGTTGATTGCTGTAGTGTGCTCCATTGCTCATGAAAAACGGGTCGGGATGTTTTGTATATAACTCCGAGAGGATATTTTTCTTCGTTGATCTCGATACTTTTTTGCATCGCTGCAGAAAAATCTTCTGGATTGTATTTCTCATCCAGTTTATAGACACGCTTCAAGTAATATTGGTATGTGTTGACCTTATTAAAGGTCACGCATGGCTGCAAAATATTGATGAGCGAAAATCCTTTATGTTCTACACCTGCTTTGATAAGACCTGCAAGATGGATAGTGTCTCCAGCAAATCCCTGAGCAACAAAGGTAGCTCCTTGAGTAATGGCTAATGAAAGGGGATTAACTGATTGTTCAATAATTCCCTGCGGAGTAGAGCTTGATTTATATCCGGTTTCAGCTGTAGGTGCGCTTTGACCTTTGGTAAGTCCATATACACTGTTGTCATGTACTATCACAGTGATGTCGTGATTGCCTCGGCAAGCATGCAGAAAATGATTTCCACCCTCTCCATACAAACCACCATCTCCTCCGATAACTACAGTAGTCATGTCGTGATTGGCGATCTTAACGCCTACTGCTGTTGCGATAGCTCTTCCATGGAGTCCATGCATCGCATATGCGTTCAGAAAATCATTCATATTGCCGGAGCAGCCGATATCAAAAACCACCGCGATCTTGGAAGGATTGAGCCCCATACCAAGCAGGGCATTTTTGATACCTATGCGTATTCCCCAATCGCCACATCCAGGGCACCAGGTAGGTGCATATCCGTCAAATGAAAGGTCTGTCATAAAGTTATCCTAAATTTTTACTACCGGTTGAATTCATAAATTGCGTTGTTTTTTGTTCTGCTAGAACGGTATAAGCAAAATTTCTGGCATCTTCCAGTTCTGCTGGGGATATACCCTCTCGCATCAAAGGAGCGACTGGAATGTAATCAGTTCGCATATTGGCTTCGACATAATGAGCCAATTCTTCTGCTAAAGCGGGATTTTGTATACGCTGATCTGGCGTACTCATAAAGTATAAAAAATAATAACTATGTCAGGTTGCATTTTTTCCATCTTCACATACTTCCCATTTTACAACTTGTATAGAAGTATGAGGTACCGTATACACATCAAGTCTTTCAGGTGTAAAATCAGAGCCCACATCCACTGGTTGTGACGTAATGCCGTATGGCAAAAAACCAGTTTCTTCTCTGCCAGCTGGAAATACCTCTTTAAATTTTAAATCATCACTCTCTCTGCGGTGATAAGGTAAAATCATTTTATTTTGTATTTAATATATGGCTGACAATCTCCTCCGGCCAGAATGGACGACCATCGTATTTTAATAGTTTTTCCGAAATATCTATACTTGTCTGCATTCTCAGAAGCTGGCCAAACTGTGCATGTGCATTGTTTTCTACCAGAATATATCTTTTCCCTTCAGTTATCTTCAGCATATCCTTGACCTTTGCTTCATCTATCGGGTACAGATGAGTGAAATGAATAAATGATGTATCCTGCTGATGTTTGTCTTTTAATATTTTTTGTGCTTCCAAAATAATACCTTTCATCGAACCCCACGAAACGATCACCGTCTGTGCATCTAGATTGCCATACTGCTTGGGTAAAGCAAAATGATTTTGAATATACCCTTGTATCTTGCGTGTTCGTTTTTCTACCTGTTGCTTTGTCGCTCCACCATCTTCTGTGGTGTGTGAATCTTCAATGTGCTCATAGGAATTAGCCTGATAATACTGTCCTTCCTGTCCCGGTATCAGCATCTCCGAGATACCATCTGCCGAATCTTTATAACGTAGATATGGCGCCTGATCTGTGTGAGAAACGATCTTTGCTCTGTTTGGATTGTACTTGTGGAAAATCTCGGCAAGCAATTTGCTGGAAATACTTTCATTTGATTCTGATAACAGTTTGTCTGACAAGACGATGACTGGTGTCTGATACAGATCAGCCAGATCAAATGCTTTCAGACCGATCTCTGCCATCTCTTGTATGTCTCCGGGAGCAAGGACGATTTTGGGGAATTCACCGTGTCCGCCATGCACTGCAAAGAGTAAATCTCCCTGCCCTGTCCACGTAGGAAGTCCAGTGGCCGGACCTGGGCGCATACTCAAAAATACAACTATCGGAATTTCTGCTACCCCTGAGTAGGAAAGTGCTTCCACCATGAGGGCAAAACCACCCCCCGAAGTTCCAACCGCACTTCGCACTCCTGCAAATGAAGATCCTAAAGCGCTATTGATCGCCGCTATTTCATCCTCTGCATGTCTCACTATCATACCTGTCTTTGCCTGCCATGCGGCAAGTGTCATCATAACGCTTGAAGCCGGAGTCATCGGATAAGCACCATAAAATCGGCAGTCAGCGACTACAGTTGCAAGCGAAAACATATCATTACCCGTCATCACTGCTTTTGTTTCCTGACCATCTCTTTGTGCAAGAACATGTAATGGCTGAACACCGCTTTTTAACGCATAATCTTGACCTATTTTCACTATCTTGATATTGATATCTACCACCTCCTGACCCTTACGGGCAAACTGTTTACGGATACTATCTTCAAATATGTCCACGTGTCCACCCAAAAGTGTCAAGCTTGCGGCGATAGCAACCGTATTTACCATTTGCTGCGTGATCTTCTCTTCCTGCTTGATCTTTTTGAAAGGCACAGGTACTTTTGCAAAATCCCCTTCAGGCTGAAATTCATCCGGATCAAAAACGACTATGCTACCTGCATGAAGTCTGTGTGAATGTAAAGTAAAGGTCTCTTTGTTTAAGCAAACGAGAAAATCTACTAGCCAGACACTCGCGTGTACTGGTTCGTCTGAGATGATTACCTCGATTGTATTATGCCCTCCTCGAATGAGAGAGGGATACTCCATATAGTCGTAACTATGATATCCGGATCGCGTAGCAATTCGTGACAAAAGTTGTCCTGATGTCACGATGCCAAAACCTGCTTCGCCTCCAATTTTCCAGTTGTATTTCATACTTTTACAAAGTTAATTTCCAAGTACTACTGTTCAATTGCTAATTACTAATTAACAATTTCCAAGACGAATATAAAAGCCATAAATGGCTCCACTACCATGTTTTGTTGTAATGGGATTTATCGCATATTACATTTCTTTTCACGATTCATGTTTCACTTATTACCTATTCACTTTTACTTATTAACTAAAAAAACCTAACACCTAACAGCTAGTCATAGCAGCACGGGTCTTTGTATCCACAGTTTTTGCAGGATGCATCGCGCCCACCTGGCATACCATAAATAGTCGTAAATCCACACTGCGGACATTCGCGTGAATTGGAAGAATCCATTTCAGTTTGGAAAAATTCTGCTCTTTTTTGCTGCATCATCGATGATTATTGCTGCTGTAGGACAACCCCTGGCAGCATCTATGATCGCATCATCACTATCCTGATCTGCGCTCTTGAGAATGATAGCCTTTGCTTCTGAATCAAGTACAAATGTATTGGGAGCAATTGCGATACAAGTAGCAGCACCGATACAAAGATCGCGAATAACATGTACAACTAAATTACGCACCTGTACAGGTCCTGAAGGATTTTGAGGATCGTGAAGAGTTTGATCAGACATAAAAAAATAAAAAATTAATAGATGAGTACATCATACAGGAGAAGTTTTTGAAAATAAAGAGTGTAACCCTTCAAGAGCAAGAAGTGCACATTTCATCCGATTTGGAGAAAGTTCAATACCCAATAATGAAATAAACGCATCCGGTGTCATCGCCAATATTTCTTTCACGGATTTACCCGTCGCCCACTGCGAAATAAGAGAAGCTGAAGCAAGCGAGATGACACACCCATCGCCCTGAAACTTCACTTCTGTGACGATGTCTTTTTCAACAAGAGCGGTGAAATCTATTTTGTCTCCGCAAAGTGGATTGGAAACATGACACACATGATCGGCATTCGATACAGTGCCGCGGAACCGCCTGGAATGGTAATGATCGAGGATGATATCAGCGTAAATTGACACAAAAAATAAATGACTAATTTCTAATATGTAACGAAAAATTAAAAATCTTATTACCTTTTCACCCTCCGACTCGGAGAGCATGCTTTTACTTATTACTTGAGATCCTGAAACAAATTCAGGATGACGAAAAAGGAACATTTCACATTTTACGATATACACCTATTACTTATTACCTATTACTTATTACTTATTACCTATTACCTATTACCTATTACTTATTAACTAAAAGCTAACACCTAAAACCTTAAACCTTATTTGACGCCAAACAGATCGCGAGCACGACTAAGTGACACTACGAACCGTTCAACATCAGATTCGTCATTATACAAATAAAAACTCGCACGTGTGGTAGCCGCAACACCCAACGATGTATGTAGAGGCTGAGCGCAATGATGCCCCGCGCGTACAGCAATCTCGTCTTCATCTAAAACCTGAGCTATGTCGTGAGGATGAATACCAGTAAACGAAAAAGACACGATACCACTCCTCTCGTCTTCATGAGGAGGGGTGTAAATATGAATATGCTCACCAAATACCTCATGTAAACGATTTATACAATGTGTTGCAATCTTTCTCTCGTGTTTATGAATAATATCTAAGCCGATATAATCTATATACTCAATTGCAGTTTTTAACGCTATAACAGATGGAATATCAGGTGTTCCCGCTTCAAATCTGCCAGGCAAACTATCAAACTCACTCTCGTCAAATGTCACATTACGTATCATACCGCCGCCTGTCTGGTATGGCGGGAGTTTGGAAAAGAGATCATATCTGCCCCATACCACACCTACGCCTGTCGGACCGAGCATCTTGTGTCCGGAAAATACTACAAAATCTGCACCCAGCTCCTGCACATTGATAGCCATATGTCCCGCAGCCTGAGCAGCATCGACTACAACAATCACATACGGATTGATGCTTCTGATCTGAGAAATAATTTTTTTGACAGGGTGAATAGTTCCAGTGACATTGGAAATGAGGGAGAGTGCGACAATTTTTGTGTTTTTTGATACATATGCTGTTGAATCTTGAGAAGTAAACTTCGACACATCTAGCAAGTAATCGTCTGTCATGGGGATATACCTCAGTCGTGCTTTTGTACGAAGTGCGATCTGCTGCCACGGGATGAAGTTAGCATGATGCTCCATCTGTGTGACCAACAATTCATCTTTTTCCCTTATGGCTAGGTAGGAACTCAGTGATGATGCCAAAAGATTCAATCCTTCAGTTGTATTTTTTACAAAAACTATTTCTTCTGGTCGACGGGCATGGATAAAAAGTGAAACTACATTTCTTGTTGCTTCAAATTCTTCAGTCGCCTGCTCAGCCAGATAATACAATCCCCTGTGCACACTGGCCGGATACTCCACGTAGTACTCTTTTATTTTATCGATAACGCTTTTTGGTTTGAGCGTAGTTGCTGCTGAATCACAATACGCAAGCCGGGGGTGCGTGCCAAAAACAGGAAAATCTTTTTTGATATGTTGCAGGGGAGACATGCCCTATTATACTCCCGCGGATTGAAGGCGTGTATGATTTTGCATAAAATCAGGCTGTTCGCTTTGGACTTTTTCATACACTTCATTAATAAATCCATTAATGAGGAGAGCTTCTGCCTGTTTTTGAGATAATGCTCGCGAACGTAGATACAAAATCATATCCTTATTTAATTTTCCGGTAGTCGAACCATGTGTGCAAAATACATCATTTGCAAGAATTTCCAGAAATGGTCGTGAATCTACAAATGAATCGGGTGATAAAATAAGATTCTGATTTTTTTGATATGCATGACTTTGTTGAGCTTCCTTTTCAAGTCTGATCAGGCCTTGATATATACATTTTGATTCATCGCTAAAAACTCCTTTGATAAGCAAGTCAGACAGCGAGCCGGGCGCCTGATGTCTCTGGACTGTCTCAATATGAAATACATCTTTGCTTTTCCCAATATATAATCCGTATATAAACAATTCAACTTCTGAACTGGTGATGTCAAAAGTCAACTTACCAGAAATATTTTCAAAAAAAACCACATATCTGCCAGCTACATCAAACTGCAGTCTCTGATCTCCTTGTTCCTTAATATGTATAAATTTCATGATCTAAAACCTAACAACTAAAAGCTATCAGCTAACCTACACTTCCCGCCATCTCAAGTTGTATCAATCGATTCAGTTCAACTGAGTACTCAAGGGGAATTTCTTTTTTGACCGGCTCCACAAATCCCAGAACCAATAAACTTTCTGCTTCTGCCTTGCTCAATCCACGGGACATCAGATAACATAATTTTTCATCTCCGAGCTTTTCAACTGTTGCTTCGTGCTGAATCTCAGCGTCATTTTGTTTGATTTTCATGTAAGGGTAGGTGTCTGAACGTGAATGCTCGTCGATGATAAGTGCGTCACATGAAACATACACGGACGAACCCACCGCTTCTGGCATAACTTGTACGAGTCCTCTATAAGAAGTCCTGCCACCATCACGTGATATGGATTTGGAAATGATGCGTGACGATGTACGCGGAGCAAAATGCATCATTTTGGCGCCTGCGTCTTGTAACTGATCTTTGGCTGCAAACGCGATAGACAATACTTCACCTCGCGCACCTTCTCCATACAAATAAACACTGGGGTACTTCATCGTGATCTGACTGCCGATATTGCAATCGATCCATTCCATAGCTCCATACGCGTCTGCCCGTGCACGTTTGGTGACGAGATTGTAGACATTTTTACTCCAGTTTTGAACTGTGGTATAACGTACTTTTGCATTTTTTTTGACAAAGATTTCTACGACTGCTGAATGCAATGAATCTGTAGTATAAATTGGCGCAGTACATCCTTCGATATAGTGTACGTCACTTCCTTCTTCTGCGATGATGAGTGTCCGTTCAAACTGACCAAAACGTTCGGCGTTGATACGAAAGTATGCCTGCAGTGGGAGTTTGACTTTTATACCTTTTGGTACATATACAAATGAGCCTCCGGACCACACTGCAGAATTGAGTGCAGCGAATTTATTGTCATGTGGGGGTATCAAAGTACCAAAATACTCCTTGACCAATGCAGGATATTTACGAAGACCTGTATCCATGTCACAAAACAGGACACCTTGTTTGGTGAGCTCTTTATTGATACTTTCATATACGACTTCACTTTCGTACTGTGCAGACACACCTGCAAGAAATTTCTTTTCAGCCTCTGGTACACCTATACGATCATACGTTTCTTTGATCTCAGCCGGGAGATCCTCCCATCTGTTTGCCTGTTTTTCGGTCGGCTTGAGGTAATAATAAATTTCGTCAAAATTGATGCGTGAAAGATCTGGCCCCCAGGAGGGCATTTTTTTCTCCAAAAAAATACGATATGATTTGAGACGAAATTCGGTCATCCAGGCAGGTTCATCTTTGATCGCAGATATTTGTTTGACCACGTCTTCATCAAGCCCTTTGCGGGACTTGAATACCGGCTTCTCCGGCATCGAAAAACCGTATTTGTAGTCAAATTGTATATCGTCTTGTGCCGTCATATCATTTTGAATGCTAAATTTCGATTATCAAGATACCAGTGCAACGGATTTTCAAATATATATTTTCGTATACGCATATAATCAACTTGATTGCGCACAATATGGTCATAATATGATCGTTGCCATATAAAATTTTCACACCCTGATTGATGAATCAGCTTCGAAGATGTAGTCTTAAAAGCACCAATGAGTTGAGAAAGTGTTTTAATTTTCAAACTATTCTGTAGTGACAGGTCGTGACCTGTCATCTGATGAGGAGAGCTAATAGATAATATTCCGTGAAAATGGTCAGGCATAATGACAAAATCGTAAACGTTAACATAAGGATACTGTAAGGCAAGCCATAACCATTGATTTCTCAAAATTATTCCATTGCCATTGATGTGAATATGTTCTTGTGAAATCGTACCAAACCATTCTTTTTTACTTTTTGGACACACGGTCACGTAATACCACGCGGTTGATGCGTAATCAAACCCTGGCATTCGGTTTTGTTTTCGAATTTGCATATTATTCATCAGTGACAAGTCGCGACTTGTCACTACTCAAACTCACTTATATAAAAATAAAATAGTGAAAATCTAAAATTGATAACCTTTCTTTTCAATTTCTTCCGCAAGTGTATGATCTCCGACTTTTTTGATCTTTCCATCCATGAGTACAATGACCTGATCGGGCTTTAGGTGATGAAGAATACGATTATAGTGGGTGATGATAATGTACGTGCGATCTTTCTGATGTTTTTTGAGAAAATGAGCAATAGTCTTGAGCGAATCCACATCAACTCCAGTATCTACCTCATCAAAAATCAACACTTTTTTATCAAGCACCGCAGCCTGCAAAACCTCCATTTTTTTGCGCTCGCCTCCCGACGCACCATCGTTTAATGATCTATTTAATAATTCTTCCTTTATCCCCAGTTCTTTTGCATATTTTTGAGCTTCCTGACGGATCGTAAGAGGATCTTTTACACCCTGCAGAGCCATCTGCAAGAGCTGATATGCACGGACTCCTGTAAGCGCAAGTGGAGTCTGAAATGAAAGAAAAATGCCTTTTTTCGCACGCTCATCTATTTCGAGCTCTGTGACATCCTCACCGTCAACTTTTACCAGTGCACTTTTACCTTTTACCTCATATAACGGATTTCCCATGATGCTATATGCGAGAGTCGATTTACCAGAGCCATTGGGACCCATGATAGCGTACGTCTTCCCTTTTTCAAATTCATATGAAAAATCATGCAAAATAACCTTATCGCCAATGCCGACCGTAAGATTGTGTAAAGAAAGCATAGAATATATTTAATGATCTATAGATGAGTGCGTCAATGTTAATCTTGGCACTCGCTCAATATTTTCAATTTGTTTTGCAAAAAGACCTTTTTCGTAACGGTACGATCCTACTATCCCGATCATTGCCGCATTATCAAAATTGAGGTATTTATATGGTGGAAAATATACAGAGCCTCTATATTTTAACATGAGTTTCCTGATAAGAAAACGCAAGCGTCTATTTACCGCAACACCTCCCCCGAGCACCATCCGGTTTATATCATATTTTTTCAAAGCCATCTCTGTTTTTTGCAAAAGAGATGCATACACCGCTTCCTGAAATGAACTGGCCAAATACGGCAATTTTTCCAACTTCTCTTTTTCATCCATTTTCTGCAAAAAGTAAAGAAACGCTGTTTTTAATCCTGAGTATGAAAAGTCCATTTCGCGACTTTTCCACATGGGTCTTGGAAATTTATATATGTCTTCATTCTCTATTTCATTGGCTATCCGCTCGATCACAGGACCACCAGGATACCCAAACCCCAGCATCCGGGCAGCCTTATCCAAAGACTCGCCAGCAGCATCGTCCAGTGTTTCACCCAGAATTTCATACGTGAGATGATCTTTAAACAAGATCAGTTCTGTATGTCCTCCCGAGACCAACAAACCGAGTATAGGAAATGCAAATTCCCGGGCTGGATTGCCGGCACTGTTTTGGATAAAACTCGAGTACAAATGTCCTTCCATGTGATTCACAGGGATCAATGGCTTGTTGAACTGGAGACAAATGTCTTTTGCTTTACGAATACCTACTTCAAGAGCGATGGCGAGCCCGGGACCATACGTCACCGCAACTGCATCTATTTGGTCAATTCTTAATCCTGAATTCTTGATCGCCTTTTGTATTACCAAGTCTATATGCTCCTGATGTGCTCTCTTTGCCACAGATGGATAGATACCACCCCATTGAGTATGAAGTGACACCTGCGAATATTCGACATGGGAAATGACTTTTCGTCCCTGTACAACAGCGGCGCAGGTATCGTCAGCAGATGTGTCAATAGCTAATATATAGTTTTTCAAGTTAGTTTGTGTAACGTGAAACGTATAACATGTAGCGTATTTTATGTAATATATAGCAGGTGACAAAAATATATGTCATCCCGCCTGCTGCCGGTAGACAGGTATCAGTAATTGTTACTTGGAAATTAATATTTGTTACTTGGTAATTATTCCTTTCCCAGCTTCCACTTTATCACCCGTTCTTTCTCAGACGATGGGATGATAAGCATACTTAAAACAATAGCTCGTTCTTTTAATTTTTGATATAAACTCCCGAGCTTCTCTCCCCACTCTATCACCACCACCGTTTCTGACTTTAATAATTCATCTATCCCCAAATGCTCAAACTCATTTTCTTCCTGAATATTATAAAGATCTGCATGTACCAAACGAGTATAACCAACAGTTTTCTCAACGATTGGATACTCATAATAAATAACATAGCTGGGAGAAACCACTTTCGAGATACCAAAATAGTTACCAATGGCTTTTGCAATTACTGTTTTGCCGGCTCCCAGATCTCCTTGCAGTATCAGCACAACAGGTTTTCCTTGTGCCTTATCAAGAGCATGTCGCATAAGATACACTCCTATTTTCCCGGTTTGAGAAGGTGATGCAGAAGTAAAACTTTCTGCGTCTTGCGGTACCAGATCTCCACGGCGCATGTATGAAATAGTTTCTCCGCTCAAGTCCATAACGGTTGAAGGAAGATGGCGTGGCAATTGTCCCGCATCAACGATAAGATCGATCAAGTCCTTTTTTTCTTGTGGAAGCTGATTCAGCAATGATTGAATAGAATAATGCGGACTTTTACCGCCAAGATTTGCAGATGTGGCAGTGATGGGTTTGCCAAAGGCTTGTACTAAGGCAATAACTGGCTGATACTCTGGAATACGGACACCCAGCGTGCCTTTTTCTGATTCAAGTTTTTTTTGCACAATATGTGTCGAAGGAAGAACAATAGTGTAGGGACCGGGGAGAAATTGTTGCAATAATTGTTCCTGTTTTTGATCTACATACACTGTTTCTGCGAACATCTGTAAATCAGATACAAATACCGAAATCGCTTTGCCGGGAGGCCGATTCTTAAAACGAATAAGTTTTTCAACTGCCTTTTCATTTGTGGCGTCGACGAGAAGCCCATAGACTGTATCTGAGGGAAATACCACCAGTCCGCCGCTCTTTATGCAGCTCACGGCTTCGCGGACGTATTTATTATCCTGTTGGTCTATTGATATTATTTTCATCCTATAACAAAAACTAGAGTATAATTATACAAATTATTACTCATTTTATTCACATATGTCTCTTGTTGAATTAGTAGCATTGGATCATATCCCCCCACAACTGGAAAATGGCAAAGTCCCCTC
>CAZNUT010000019.1:20264-23814 GCA_964576365.1 uncultured Gammaproteobacteria bacterium | reverse complement strand
TCCGGGCCTGCATTAGAATTTCTTTCCGAACGAATGTGAGGATTAGAAATTCTTATATCTTGCCGAAGCTCGAAGAGCGAAGGAGGACATATCTTGGTCACACCATCATTGAACTCTTCTTCACTTGATATACTTCAATTATGAGAAAAATGTATTTAACTTCTGTTGGTTTAGGTAAATTGTCAAGCCTTCTTCCAAAACCACCTTCGGAAACAAAGATTGCTTTCATTCAAACTGCGGCAGACTCTTATAAAGATAAATGGTTTGTAGAAGTAGATATTAAGAAATTGAATGAGTTAGGTTTTCAACTGACTCAGATTGACATAAAAGATACAGATGAGCAGAAACTTCAAAACGAACTAGAAGGCTTTGATGTCATCTATATGACAGGGGGAAATTGTTTTTATCTTCTTGAAAAAATTTACGAAAGCGGCTTTGATAAAGTGATCAAAAGATTAATGGATGATGGAGTGGTGTATGCTGGCGCAAGTGCAGGGGCAGTCATCATGTGTCCGACGATCGAACCACTCGCATTTCTGGATGATCCTTCAAAAGCTCCGAACCTAAAATCCAAGAAAGGACTGGACTTAATTGATTTCGTCATTCTTCCCCACTATGGAAAAGAAAAGTACATAGAGAAGTATAAAAAAATTATGGCCACATACCAAAATAATGGGTACGAAATGAAAACGTTAACCGACCAACAAGTAGTTATTGTTGAGGGAAGTGAATATAGAATTGTTGACACAGATTAAAGAGCAGAAGCGGGATGGGGATTAAGGAATTGATGCATCTTTCCAAGATCAAATTGACTGATTTTGTGCCAAATTGTTCGAAGGTCGCTTACTAATGCCAGCACTTCGTTAATGAGTCAACATCTTGCAAATTAATTCAGTTTTTCGTTCAAAGCAAGAATTTGCTTCCCACTTTTATAATTTTTAGATTGTCATGTGGCCAATTATTTCCATATTTCTGGTATAATTTTATATGAGTAATCAAAAACAACATTGGGATAAACTTCATGATAACGATGATCTCGATTTATATTCCGATAAACCAACCCATTTTGCAGAAGAAGTAATAAAAGTTATTCCTCCCGTTTCCAAAATTTTGGAATTAGGCTGTGGCGCTGGAAATGATTCGCTCGGATTTGCGAGCGCAGGGCACATAGTCACCGCGACAGATTTTTCAGTAGTTGCCGTTCAGAAAAATTCTGACAGGTATAAAAATACTCCTCATTTAACTTTTAAAGTAGTAAATACGGGTGAAAAAATGGATTTTCACGATAACGAATTTGATGTAGTGTACGCACGTCTATCAGTACAGTATTTTACTCATCAAAAAACTCAAAACGTATTTCAGGAAATACATAGAGTTTTGAAAAATAACGGTTTCTTTTGTTTTCTTTGCAGATCTCCTAAAGATCCACTGTATGGTCAGGGAACAGAGATTGAGAAGGATATGTTTGACAATGGTGGCCATATCAGACATTTTTTTAGTGAAGAATATGCGAGATCGCTTTTGGAAAAGAATTTCCGGATAGATAAAATTACAGAGGTAAAAGGGGATTTGTATGGCCATAATTCTGCATTTGTACAAGTCGTGGCAAAAGCTATAAAGTAATCATGGTTCTATCGCTTTCTAAAAAAGCAGCCATATCTCCAGTTATATTTCTTACCCCATTTTCATATTCATTGACTAGTATAGACGTATGAGAATCATTTTAGCGATAGTACTAATCATTGTATTTATGGGGGCGGTTTTTCTGTTTGGGGAGAAAGAAAGAAGTAATTCATCCACTGCGCGAGTAACTCCTGTCACATCAATTGCAGTTTCTCCTACTTATACTCCTACTCCTCAAAAAGATCTGGGGTCAAGTGGAAGTAGTTATCTTGACTCAAAAGGTGTTTATTCAGTTCTTTATCCCAACGATTATGTATTAGATGCTCAAGACCTCGACCACGTGCGTATTTATAAAACCGGGAATACAGAACGACCACAAAGTGAGATGTCTGACGGCGCTCTCGTGGTATTTGAATCTGTTGATTTGCAAGGTAAATCATTGGAAGTACTCGTGGATACGCGCATCAAAGAAGCAACTGCAGATGGCACATCGGAGATCATAGATGCAAAAAAGGCGATAGTCATGAACACATATACAGGTTTTCGATACACTCTTCGCGGTTTGGGAATTTCGCAAAATATCATCCTTCAGAAGGACGTAAGCTCTCCTTATGCTCTTGTTATCACATACGCGGTGAGCGATCCAGAAAAAAAAGGGTACCAGCAAGAAGTCGATGCGGTATTATCAACACTGAAATTGGTGAAATAATAGATTATTTGCGCTGATATAATGCAGTGTGCATTCTATTTATTTACTTCGACATTGCGACTACGCAAACCCACGAAATATATTACCTGGTAGACTCCCTTTAGAATTATCTGAAAAAGGCAATGTACAAGCACAGCAATTGAAGCATTATTTTCGAGATAAAAAAATTGGCAAAATTTATAGTAGTGCTGTCTTGAGATGTAGGCAAACTGCTGAAATCATAAGTGATTCTGTTATCCCCATCATTTTTGATCAACGTATTCTGGAAACATTTTCAGCCTATCAGGGATACTGGGACGAAAATAGGCATAGCAAAGGCTGGCATGCGTTCTCGCACAAAAAAGAGCTTGGGGGAGAGGGGTTGGTAGATATTCAGAAGCGGATGGTTGATTTTTGGGAAGAAATCAATAAGGACGTGCAAGAAAATTGTATTATCTGCAGTCATGGAGATCCTCTTCAAACACTTTATGCGTATATTCACCATATTCCATTGCTGGACGACAATTATAATCTCCCTCAATCACCACCTGGCTGGTTGAAAAAAGGTGAGTTCGCCGAAATTGTACTCAGCAGCGATGAAAAAGTGGAATAAATAGTCACATGACGGTTTTGCCTTACAGATAGAACAAAGATATGCTATAATAGAGCATTGCTAACAAAATATGGAAATAAATAATCAAAAAAAGGGATTAGTGGTTGATCAGACAGGTGTATATTTGAATTCTGTCGATTGGCAAGGCGAAATTGTACAGGTTGATGGAAGTATGGTTGAAGTGGTATATAACCCTAGTAATAATAAGAGATGGAAGCCTGCAATCAACCTTCATTTGGTTGGCGACAATGAAACCCCTGAAAGTGTGAAATTGCAGTTAGAGCAGCAATTCTCAAAAATTTAGCATATAATTGGTGATGGTTACGATCCACTAATGAATCGTATGAATGTCTAAAAATAGTTTATTTTTCTTCTTTCTTCTTCGGTCTCATTTATATTTGTTCTTTTTATTAAGTTCTTTTTTATATAAATAAGAAAAAAATGTTTTTTTGAAAATCAAATCTTCATATAGTATCATATTGAATGCAAACATATATTCATTACTTCAACGGACAATGGGTGAGGGCAGACGAATTAAAAATATCTGTTTTTGATCTCGCGTTTTGTCGCGGATATGGGCTCTTTGACTACCTCAAAACCTACAATCGTCATCCGTTTTATCTTGA
>CAZNUT010000019.1:0-20164 GCA_964576365.1 uncultured Gammaproteobacteria bacterium | reverse complement strand
CGTATCATCACGGAATGTGTGCGGTCAAATATCTTTTTTGTGAAAAACGGTGAGCTTTTCACTCCCGAAAAAAATTTGTTACCCGGTATCACCCGCCAAGTTATTCTCGAATTAGCAAAAGCGAACAATATTACCTGTCATTTCAAAGATATTTCTATCAACTCTGTTGGAGAGTATGACGAGTGTTTCATCACAGGCTCTGGTATCGAGATTTTGCCGGTGACAAAGATTGATGATGTGAAGATGGGGACGGGAGAAGTAGGGGAGACTACAAAGCAGATCATGGATCTTTTCAGGCAGTTTGTGAAGACGTATTAGGTGTAAGGCCTGCCCTCCGAGTCGGAGGGTGTTAGGTGTTGGGTTTTAGGTTGTAGGGTTAGGATTTCAGTGATTTAGGATTTCAGGTATTCAGTTAAACAGTAACCAGATCACAGTATGCAGTCTCTTATGTCATTGCGAGGAGTAGTAAAACACGACGTCAGCCAAAGGCTGATTGGCCTCTGGCCAAAAGCAATCTGTACATATTGTTATTCTGGTCTCGCTGCTGGGAAGAAGAATCCCTCTTACGTCAATTGAGAGATTCTTCGCTGCGCTCGGAATGACATCGTACTTTGTAGATTCTGGACTTCTAGGTGACTAGTCGCCCCGCCACAGGCGGGCAGGCAGAATGACAAATACTTCATCGTTTATTATTCGATCTCGTAGGTGGTTTGGCGAAGCTCAGTGTCATTTACCGAGAAGATGGGGGATGATTCTACCTCGACAGGTTGGACTAGTAGCGCGGCATCGGGGAAAAGTCCCTGTTTATTGTATACAGCAAATGTGCCATCTGGATTTTTTTCAACTGTGCATAAGGAACTGCCTTCATTGAGGGCTTCTGCAACACTTCTGAACAGCTTATCAGCAATCAATTGAAGTTCAAGAAGGTCGGGGGATCTGCCTGTCTGTTTTTCAATAAGTGCTCCAACACCCTTTAGAAATTCTGGAGGTAAATAGGTTATGCTTGTAATTTTGAAATGTTAGGCCGTGCCTATGCCCGATGCGAGAAGAGCATCAGTAAATTTTCCAATTATTCTTTCGTTGATATTGCAAATGGCACCAGACTTACTCAAATCAGATAATGATTGATTTTGTTGCTGTAGTGTTTGTATTTGTTCATACAAGTTATATCTCTTTGTAATCCTTCGAAATATTCAGTTCTGGATGATGACATAGTATTAACAATATAAATAATAAATACACATTCATAATACCATCGCCTGTTCGAGGTCGGCGATGAGATCGTTCTCATCCTCAAGTCCTACTGAGATACGTATAAGCCCGTCTTCTATACCGGATGTTTCTCGCTCAGCTTTGGGTATAGCAGCATGAGTCATGGACGCCGGATGCTGGATAAGGCTTTCGACAGATCCAAGCGACACAGCAAGTGAAAAAACTTTTACTGAATTTGCCATTTTTTCTCCCGCTTTGTAGCCGTCTTTTAGTACAAACGAAAGTACACTGCCATATGCACTCATCTGGCTTTTGGCTATTTGATGACCGGCATCATCCGGAAGGCCTGGATAATATACTTTGCTGACGGCAGGATGTTTTTGCAGGTACTGTGCGATGTGCAGTGCCTGTTCACTTTGTTTTTTGAAGCGAAGCTCCAAAGTAGGCATACCACGCATCACCAGATATGCGGCAAAAGGCGAAAGAGTCGGGCCAAAAACGCCAAACAATTTCCTCATGGGCTGAAGCAGCTCTTTTTTTCCTATGATTGCTCCCGCAATGAGATCTGAGTGTCCGCTTATGTATTTTGTCAGACTATGAATGACGATGTCCACACCAAGCTCGATAGATTTCTGAAAAGGCGCAGGTGCAAAACTGCCATCCAGGACAGTCAAAATCGAGTGTTTTTTCGCAACTTTTACAACGGCGCGAATGTCGATCACCTCAAGGAGAGGATTTGTCGGTGTTTCAAAAAAGATCATTTTAGTGGTATTGTCTATGTGTTTTTCAATTTCCTCCGGCTTTGAACAATCTATCAAATGGACTTTGATCCCATACTCGGGCATGATGCGTGAAAAGAGGTCATATGTGCCTCCATAGAGCACCCGATGCGCGATGACTGAATCTCCCGCTTTGAGAAAATGAAAGGCCGTGAGGGTGATAGCCGCCATACCTGAACAGGTGGCGATAGCTGCATCTGTGCCTTCGAGTTTGGCAAGTCGCGTCTCGAGACTACGCACAGTCGGGCTGCTGAAACGGGCATATATGAGACCATCGTCTCGACCCGCAAAGCGTTCGGCTCCTGTTTTGGCATCCGGAACAATAAAGGTAGAAGAAAGATAAATAGGGGGTACGACCGATCCATATGTCGGATCTGCTTCATGAACACCGGTATGAATATTGCTCGTAGTAGTTTTCATGGAAGAATTATAGCAAATATGTAAAAAATGTGTATTTTATATTTAGATTTACCTGTCAATACTTCATATCCTATCATAAATTTTGGGCCAAAAAGCCAAGCGGAGAAAAATATACATAGAAGAAATACACGTAATTAAGAAAGGTATAATCAAGAGCTGGCACTCCCATTCGTTTGAAAAGATCAGCGTGTTAGCTTGTCACAGGTGGTATAGTCTGATTTTGCTGCTGTATTTGCTCCACATTTTGCAATGCATCAGCTATGGCTTGTTGTGATTGTTCGGCAGTCATAGATGGAGCTGCATTCTGAGGTGGATTCATAGGTGCCGCGGGTGGCTGCATGGGTGGTATTGCTTGTCCTCCCACTGGTGCTTGTTGAGGTGTATTCATATTGATTTGAGGTTGTACAACAGGACTCACAGGAGATGGCATATTGGGATCTGTGACAGGGGATACTGGAGGAGGTGTTTGCTGTGGGGCAGAAACCACAGGTGCAGGTGGCTGCTGGGCGACGGCTGGCGCAGGAGCGACGGACTCATTTGTTCCTCCCGAAAAACCCAGAGCTTTGTCAAACTCTTCCTGAGTAAATCCTTTGATTACCATTATTTGACCGTCATCTTTTTCGATTTTGGTGACAGGTGTGCCGGCAAAATTATTTGATATGGCAAGCATTTCAGTGAGCCATTCTTTATTTGCTTCAAGATTTTTTTCTTCAAAGGTAAGATTTTTTGACTTCAAATACGTTTTTAATGATTGAGAAAATGTACAATCAGTGATGGTGTAAACAGTAATTTTCATGGTAGTTTAAGAAATAAATTAATAATAAATGTGCAAATTCTCATTCGTAGTATCCAGCAGATTCCGTCACTCGTGGGTATCCCATCAGTGCTCACTTCGCTCCAGCAAGCTCGCTCGATTGCGCGCTGTCGGGAACCCTCCACTCGTGACACCTGCCGAACAATATTTTTACAGTAATTAGATATTGTTATTTTGTCTGTCTTTTCAGCAGTATATAGCTGCCGATTGCTCCTGCGATACTTATCAACAGGAGGATACTACCGATTATAAACAAAGCATTATTTTTTTTCACTCGAGGATTTGATTCGGGTGATTCTTGGGTTGTTGGAGTAAGCTGAGTGAGAGGAAGCGGTTGACCTTGAGTTTGAGTGGCGGTAGTATTGGGCAACGGAGAAATAGCGGGTAATGGTACAAAAGAAGGAGTGATATCTTTGCGAGGATCTTTGAGAGCATTTGTCATCAAGAATGGATTAATTTTTTCTGCTTCAATAAAATCATTATTCTGCTGTAAAAATTGTGAGGTGGTGAGCCGCGTTTCACTATTTGGATCAGTGGGATGACTATAGTGAATAGTGTAGGCAGTGCGAGGAATAAATTCGGAAGTTATTTTGAAATATCCATTGGTATTTGCGGTGGTCGTAAATACAGGTTGTGGAGAATATTTTGTATAAATCATCACTTTTGCCTGTGGTAGGAGAGTTCCGCCACTACTATACGCAAAACCTTCCAAATATGTTACTAAAGGATGAGATACAATTTCAATACTTCTGCGACCTTCCTGTGCATCGACGCGTTTTATACTAAATAGTTCAGTGAAAGTAGCTAAATAAGAAGACCAGTTTCTTTTTGTCGTAAGTGGTTTACGATTGAGATCTACAGCAGTAAAGATTTTTTTGAAATATTCACCCGGCTTGAGAACGGTTTGATCCAAACGGATAGAAAAGACTCCGTTTTTATCTGGTCCTCCATTTGTCTGATCAAACAATGTTGGTTTTTGACAGCTTTCGCCGCCGGTAGCAAATGAACATATGCTTACACTTAAATCAGCAAACGGATGAGAAAGTGTACCTCCATATTGGATCGCAGAGACAGTACCATTCAATTGTTTTTCTACAGGCACTTCGTATTCGTCAAGGATACTAAGCGGATAGCGGTAACCGGTGCCATTAGATGGCTCAAGTGGAATATCGCGGTGCTGGATAGCACCCTGTTGCACGATCGCTTCTGGCTGTTCACTATTTGCAAAATAAAAATCACTGTAAATTTTGTCTACATTTGGCGAAGTAGTTTTGAGTGTTGCAGCATCTCCTGCTGCGTGTGTGTAGCTCGTATGACGTGGAGTGATGGTGTAGCTGCCATCTACTACTACAAACGAAAATACACCATCTGCGGTTGTGATATCAGGATTGGAAATATTGGGATTGTGTTCATTTGCGTATTGCTCTTCGAAAATATTTGAAATCGGGTTGAGTTGTTTTAATAATATTTTTGCATCAGAAATAGGCTCAAGTGTTTTTGTGTCAAATGCACGGCCGTATGGGTCCCAAGCTACTCCTGCACAATCAGATGAAGGAGGTGCATCGGTGGCCGGGTTTTGAAAAGGAAATGTAAGGGTGCCTTGCTGCTGTCCACCTATTGCTCCTGTAAGTTGTGGTGTGGGATCACCTGGATTTGTGGGAGTTGGCATTGGTGGAATTTTGTTCCAAATGAGAAACCGTCGAACGGTGCGGACTTTTGTCCCGCTTTGCCACTCAATACGAGGTGGTACGATATTGCCATTTGCATCAGTTGAAACAGCAACTGGTCCGGGCTGTTTGACAAACTTTCCATTTAGGAAAAAATAAATACCGTCGCCTGGATTTCGCAAGCTGTATTGCACATTTGGATTATTCTGAAGTCGGGAAAGATTATTGTTTTTACAGGTTGCGTCGCTGTCACAAAATAATTCATGATCCAGCTGAGCACTTCCTGTCGTACAGATACTTTCGGTAACACCATCACCATTTTCATCTACTTGCAAACATTCGGTGATGTAAGTAAATGGATTATTTAAAAATCCTTTATTGACTCCTGGAGTAAGCAACACACGATGAGGGCTCTCTAAAGAGCAGTTATTGCTCCCAGGCGTTCCCTTTCGACAATTCTGAACAGAGAGACATGCAAATCTGAGGCCGGGTGGTGTATCGGCAGCTGTGATTTGTCCGGGAGCCACAAAGAGTAAAAGTGCGAGTAAAAATATTATTTTTTTTATCATGATTCTATGGTTTCATATCCAAGCGGCGAAGTCAATATGGATTAGGTTCTAGGTGCTAGGTTTTAGCTGCTAGTTAATAGTTAAAAGTGAATAGGTAAAAGATTTTTTAAAAATTAAGATGTAAGAATTAAGAATGAAAAAATAACACATTTCTTCTTTATTCTTCCTGCTTTCTTAATTGGCCATTAGGTAATTGTTGCTTGGTTATTCGTCGTTTGCTATGAGTAATTTTGCATATAATATTGCATGAGGTGGCTTTTTATTATTTTTTTTCTTATTACTGTTGGGTGGTGGTTTTTATCAGGACAGTATCAAAATCGTGCTGAAAAGAAGCCTCAAAATATATATCCGCAGGTCAACATCACTTCTTCTGTTTCTCAGAAAAAAACCGCAACACAATCATTTGTGTTTATTCCCTATTGGAATATTCCGGCTGATCAAGAAAAGACACTCGAGTATGATCGTCTAATCTATTTTGGTGTGTCTTCGGATAAAAAAGGAAATATTGTGCAGGATGCTGCGTATGAGGATATTGAAAAATTTGTGCAAATTAAAGCTACGCATCAGCAGATGTATCTGACTGTTAAACTGCTGGATCAGCAGATAAATGAGCAATTGTTGGACGATGCAACGTCACAAGAAGTACTTGCTTCAAACATTGCGCAGCTTGCAAAGCAGTATCAGTTTGATGGAGTCGCTCTTGATCTTGAAGTTTCCAACATCGCGCTTTTTACCGATCCCGCAGGAGTCACATCTCTTATCAAGTCCATTTCTCAGGAGGTAAAAAATGCCGATATGTCATTTACTACATTGATTTACGCAGATACCTATTATCGTTCACGCCCATACAAGATAGATGAGCTTGCGAGCATATCAGATGAAATTATGGTGATGCTCTACGACTTTCACAAACCACGTGGTGAACCTGGGCCAAACTTTCCATTTCATAATAGTGATACGTATGGTTATGATAGTACCGATCTGATGAGAGATTTGAAAAGAGATATACGTTTAGAAAAGATTGCGATTATCTTCGGAATGTATGGGTATGATTGGACGCTTGGCCCTCAGGGAAAGCCTCTGAAAGCAGCAAAGGCTATTCCTTTATATGATGTCAAAGAAGAGATAGAACCATTATGTAAAAATCAAGCTCGCTCAGTTTTTCATTTTTTTCAAAAGTTTGCTCGCTTGGCACCATTTTTTTCGACCGCCTATCGTTCTTCTCAATTCGCTCGCTCGATGCCATCTTTCTCGCTCCGGTGGGAGCCCTCTCCGCCGATTCGGTGGAGAATCCCAAGTCGCTCAAAAGAGACATCTTCGCTCGCTTCAATATTTGTGAATGTTCGGCAAAGAATTGCGCGTGTATTGCATTTTTCGGTATTAGCCCAAGAGACAGGCTTGATTCAGAACTGCCGACTTTTTGTAGACCCTGTTTCGCGTGAGAAGAAAATCATCTATTCAGATAGCGAAGGGTATGATCATGTGCTTTGGTATGAGGACAAGGAGTCGTCACAAAAGAAAATTGATTTTTTTGAGAGATACGGAGTTTTCACTTTTGGATATTGGGTATGGGGATATTATGATTAGCGGATGGCTGATAGCGGTTAGTTATTAGAGGGTTTATCTCTTCAAGTGAGAGACATTTGAGACAGGTTGATACTACTATATTGAATTACAAATGTTTGTTAAGATAAATGTATGTTTAAAAGAATTGTAGTTTTATTAGTATTTTTTTTCATGTCTCTCTTTCTTCTAGCAAAAAATACTTCAGCGGATGTTATTCCATTTGGCTACTACGAGAAACAATGCTCTCCAAATGAAAGAGCAGTTGAATGTTCATTTCACAACGACAAACTTTCTGGGCCTCGCGTACTTGACACATGTACAAAATATCAAGACAATCCTAACTTCAGATATTTAAAGGGGCATGCAAGCTCGTTTGGAGGAGAAGAAGTGTATTGTGTAAAGCGTACAATGTCTCAAGTCACTGCTGGAATTTCTTTGTTTGATGACTTTACCTTGCTAAACATAATATATTACGCTCGACTATTCTTCTTTCAGTTTTGCATAACTATTCTGTTTGAAGTGCCGATTTTTTTCTATTTTGGATTTAGAACAAAGAAGAATATACTTTCGGTTTTATTTGTAAATTTGTTTACGGTGTTGTTGTTTTATACCACGCATTTAATTATCGATTTGAGCTGGTTGTATATTTTTATTGTAGAAGTTGTCATAGTGATTTATGAAGCATACGTGTTATACGCGCTTACAGGCTATCCACGAGGACATGTAGCTTTTGCGACGTTTGTAGCAAATTTTTTCTCCGCTGTTATAGGTACTTATGTAGGAATATATCTATATATAATGTTGAGCAGATTGTGGTGAGGTAAAAATACATGCGACATCATGTTGTTTTTTTCTTGTCGGTAGTTTTCTTTTTCCCTGAGTAGCCTTTCCAGACGCCGAGTTCTTTGAGTTTCCACATAAAAAGCGCTGCTTTATTCCTCGCATTTGCGTCTATCACAAATCGCAGTGCCTCTTCAAGGATGGAGCGGGGGATATCGCGACTCATTTTGATATACAGTCCTTTTTTGCGTTCATCCTGCAGTTTTTCAGCAAGATAGACGCCAAACGCCTGATATTCTCGAGAGATATATTTATCCTCGATGGGATCAAATGTTTTAAAAATATCAGCAAGGGTCTTCATTTTTTTGAAAAAAGTAAAATTATGCGTAGATATATTTTACAAGAGAGGGGCTACTTGATTTTTTACAATTGCTTCAAGTGAATATTGTTTTAATATTTGTTTGTGAAATAAGGTGCTTCGATGTTTTTCAAGGTAGTTTATTATCATTTTTACATTTGTGCTAACTTCTCCATTCAGGTCTATAAAATTGATATATCCATTACCCACTTCTTTAAAAACAGGGAGGTTTGAAGCGAAGATTGGTAGACGTATGAATCCGGCTTCTATGAGGGGTAATCCAAAACCTTCACCTTTTGAAGGAAGAAATAAAAAATCACATAGCAGGTATAAATCTCGAATATTAAGTTTATTGATGTCAAATTTTTCCATTTTTTCTTTTGTATGTAGTTTGTATTCATATAAAAAAATGAATTGTTTTTGAAGCTGATGTTTTGCAATTTCATTTTTTAAAAATGAAAGATATGAAGTGGTGTTTGAGTTTTGAAGATGAGCTGCTCCCGTAACAACAAATAAGAAGTTTTTATGAAATTCATCTCGAGCAACTTTTGCAAACGAGATGGCATATTCAATGTTTTTTCTTTGGGCAATACGCACAGGAATAGCTGCGATATAATCGGGGCTCCGCTCAAGCATTTCTGAAAAAAGCAGTCGTGATTGGCGAGGTAAGGGAAGCATTTTATTAATATCTAGTCCATTTGGAATAACATTGATTGGAGTCCATTTGCCGTACATCTTCAGTAGTTCTTGCTTGCGTGTTTTGCTTACTGCAACATATGTTATGTGTTTTTGTGGATGAGCAATAAGGTTCCAAGGAAATGTATTTTTTAAGTCCTGAGGAATTTTGGTATAAAATGTGTCGATATATGAGGCATCATGTATCCAGGTTATCCATTTCAGGTGATGGTGTGTCTGTTGAGCGAGATTAACAATGGCAGACGTTAAAGCAAGGTTGTAATGTCTGGATAGAATATTATGAACAATAACAGTTTCGATTTTATTTTTTTTTATCCAAAGAAAAATTATTTTTTCATATTTACGAACGAGTAATTGAAAATGTTCTGGAACAATCCCTTTATTTAAATCTTCTTGAGTTGTTAATACCTGTTCGTTTTTTGGGTCAAAACTTTTTGCCAATCGTACATCAATTTCTTTTCGGAATTTTTTCCCAGTTGCTCCTAATAGATATAGCTTAAATCCTAAGTTTGACAAAATACGAGCATGGTCGCGTACTACCATTTCAACGCCGGATATGGCAGGTGGGAGGGTATAGTGTACGATCCCGATGTGTTTTTTTTGGGGTTTTCTCACAGCTTCGTTCCCATGCATATGTACACATTATACAATAACTTTTAGCTATTTCTGATGCTGTATAGCTGCTGATCACTATATATTTTATTTTATTGGGTTTTGTGAAAAATTAAATAAAAATCTTTGATAAATGACATTAAAATCCGTTTGAAGTTGTTTTTGCTCTACTTCAGTAAATCTACCCAATACATAGCTTTCACCTGATCCCGCATTGTCTTCATCTCTATTATCTATACCTATTCGTATTCGCCAGAAATCTTTGGTGCCAAGAGTATCCTCAATTGAAGAAATGCCGTTGTGCATTTTTGGCCCCGTGCCCATCTGGATTTTGAAATTGCCAAGCCTCAAATCGAGATCATCGTGAGCGATGAAAAGTCGTGCAGCGCCTGCCTGCCGCAGGCAGGTGTAACATGTAGCAAATTTTTTGATTGTTTTGCCGGAGAGGTTCATGAAGGTCTGGGGTTTGAGTAATGTAACATGTAACATGTAGCATGTAGCAGTCAATGCTATTTCGGCGATGTCGGCATTGAGATACTTGTCGTACTTCCATGGTTTGATAATTTCCTCCGCGTGTTCATACACAAAATCAACAAACAGAAAGCCAGTATTGTGGCGGGTGTTTTTATATTCCTCTCCGGGGTTTCCGAGACCGGCAATAATAATATGGTTTTGTATAGCGTGGAGCGTGTAACGTGTAACATTACAATTTTTGCAAAATACCCCAAATCATCTTACCAATACGATCTGCTTTGGACATAACTGTCATAAAATCTTCTTTTTGAATATAGTGTCTTTCATACGAAAATTTTAATAAGTACTTTGTTTCCTTCAATGAACCATATGCAATTTCCAAGAAATTTTTTAGTACACTTTTACGTTGACGCGCGAATCCTTCTGTGTAGTTAAGTACTACAGAAAGCGCAGATCTTCGTATTTGAGATGTAATACCAAACAATTCCTCTTTTGGAAAATGAAGACTTATATCATATACTGAATGTACAAATTCATCCATAACTTTTTGTAGCTCAGTATGAAAAGTAGTATTTTTTTGCATTTTGAAAAAAAACGTTACACGTTACATGTTACACGTTACACGCATTGTTAGCAATGGCTAAATACGTACCAGATATCATGTCTCGAAGGTGGGTGATCATCTCTTCAAATAGAGCAGATCGTCCACATGACTTTGATGATCCGGAGTCTAGAAAAAAACCGTGTCCATTTTGCCCGGGGAGAGAGGCTCATTCTGAAGAAGAGAGATACGTGATCAAATCAGAACAGGGAGACAAAACTACCTGGAATGTGCGAGTGGTGGCCAACAAGTATCCGATCACTGATTTTCATGAAGTGGTGATTCATACACCAGACCATCATGCTGATCTTCATGAGATGAGCAAGTCTCATGCTGCAAATGTATTTCAGGCATATCGTCAGAGGTATAATGCCTATCGGGACAAAGGACAAGTATTCATATTTTGCAATCGGGGAGAGCGTGCGGGAGCCTCACTCGATCATCCGCATTCACAGCTTGTTGTCATTCCATTTCAGATAAATCTGGACACACTCCGCCGCGAACCACTCGGCAATCTTGTCGAGGAGAATAATTATTTTAATATTTATTGTCCTGATTTTTCACAATGGCCGTATGAAGTCTGGCTTGCGCCCAAAAAAGAAAATACCTGTTTTGGTGATATTAACGACGATGAGATCGAAGATCTTGTGGAAATTTATCAAAAAGTGATGAAGCGGCTTGAAGAAGTGTATGAACGGGAGTATCGGTGTCCGGATGGATTCAGCTATAACTTTTATATTCATCCAAAGGAAAACTGGTATATCCGCATCATTCCGCGCTTTGTCCATCGAGCGGGATTTGAGGTGGGTACCGGACTTTCTGTCAACGTGACAGATCCCCGTGATGCCGCGCAGGCTTTGAGGAGCAAAGATGAGGAGGTGCGACTGCTTGAGGAAAAATTGAAGGAGTTAAAAAATAAATAGTGGCGACTCTATCAGTGAATTGTACCTATATTGATGAGTTCATCACTTCATCAGGTTTATAAAGTGGTCGTGGTGGTTTGTGAGATTTTTAAAAGCTTCAGGCGTGCAGAAGTTCAAGCATGTCTGGTCTATTGAAAGCATCTGAAATTAAATCCCCAGTTTGAGCTGGATTTTTCGGATCTATTTGAATTAAAGACTCAGCTTTTAGTGCGGTCTCAACATTGGTAGTGTTACCTTCTACTGCTGGTCCGAAGACAGCTATTGGAAAAGGGTTATGTGTTTCTACCTGGCCAGATGGTTTGACCTCTGTTTCTTCAGGTTTAGTTAAGATTTCCAGTTTTTTTAAAACCCCTGACATATCTAGTCCGGATTCGGGAGACATATATAAATACAAATTACTAATGATGAATTACCAAGTAACAATTTCCAATATCTAAGAACTAATGAATTATTTAGCAACTCCCACCTCTTCGGCGGGCAAGCAGCATCTCAGCATCTCAGCTAGTCAGCATACCTTTTACCTATTCACTTTTACTTTTTACTAACAGCTAACACCTAAAACCTAACGCTTGCATAATTAGATTGTTACATGCTACATACTACATGTTACACGTTGCACGTTACACGACTTTACAAACTTTACGAACTTTATAACTTGATGAACTATCTAGCTTCTTTTCCGGCCGTGAGCATGGTGATGGCGATGATGACTACCATTGCGAGACCTCCATATTTTGCTGCTTTTAAAAGCTTCTCTTTCCATTCACTTGTTTCTTTTTCCGTACCCTTTTTGCTGTCCAGAATTGATTGGATCAATTCGTCAGTCTGCCCCGTCTCAATAGCACGAGTAAATACTTGAGGATCTCGAAGATTTAGTCTACCATCATAAACTGTGCCTACAAATTCTGCCAGTTTCTCAGTAGATGCTGGAAGGGTTTCCAACATAGCTTCTTGTTGTTTTAGTTTTGCTAGTGCTACTTGAAGTTGGCCAATGTCGTGCTGCATTTGAGCTCTCTGCTGAGCACTAGCTTGATCTTCTCCAGTAATTCCTTCGAGTACTGTTTGTCGGGCAGAGATTTCAGTAGTACAGCTAGTGATTTCTTGCTGTAGTTTTACCTGTCGTGCAGGCACATCGGCAACACCGAGTATGATTTCAGCTGTCAATGCAGGATCGAGAATTATATGACCTTCGAGTTGACGCAACATTTGCTCTTTTACTTGTGGGGAGAGTTGGGAAGACTCGATACCTTTTGTAGCACTTGAAGCAGTGACCATATCCATAGATTGTGCAGCTTCGATATTTGCCACATCCGTTCCTTCTTCAAGCATTACTGGTTGTCCGGTAGCTTCTGCATCTTTTAAGCCAAGGTATATAGCAAGCGCTTCTCTTTGGGCAGGGGGTGTATTTTTAAGAATTGTTTCCTGCTCGCTCAAAGTTGCGGCAATCAAAAGCTCAGCTCGACTGATCGTGATTGAAACGGCAGCATCTGTGGCACATGTAAAATGTTCGCCGTCAAAACCTGTCAGGCGAGTGATGGTGTATCTTTCTACCTGGCCATTGACTACGCGTGTGTATTCGAGGGGGTTGCCTCCTGTCATCGGGATACCATTTTCACAACCATCCCTTGTCAACTTCTCGCTAAATTCTGTCTCGTTAGTTTTACCAATGAAATTAAGTAAGCCAATAGTAAAAAAATGGTGCCTAGCTTCTGAATCGGAAGGAATGGATGACACATCATGCTGATTGATCTGTCTTGCGAGAATATTGGCTCCTGTGAGATTGAGTTCATTTTTTCTTCTGGTTTGCGTTTCAGCTTCACGGCGGGCAATTTCCTCTGGATTGGGTGGTGTTTGTTGTTGGGTTTCTTTTGCTGTGACAGGTTGGATTTCGGCCCTTCCTTCATTATTACTTTGATTATTATTTGTCACGTGTTGATCATTATCTATTCCAGTCAGATTTGCCGTTGGAGTAGCCGATTCCGGCTTTGTAGGTACTGAAGGAGCTGGTTGAGGTTGATCGTATATGGGTGCATCTACGATTTGAGTATCAGACATGGATTCATTTTAGTTGTTTTTCTTTTTTTAATCAATTACGATATTTGTAATAAATATGGCAATTCTTCCTGAATCACTCGCTATTGCACAAGCACCTCCTGCGCCGAAAGGAAAAAATGCACCACCGGCATCTTCGTCTGTATCCTCTATTTTGTATGGTTACCACGTTGAAACACCAGTTATCCGGCATGAAAGAGGTACAGGATTAAGTGAGGGTAAAGTAGAAACTACAACGGGAGTGCCAACTATAGTGCATGAACAAATGGTTCACACGCTTTCTTCACAGCTGCAAAATTTGCTGAAAATACAGCAACAAGATGCGGCTATCTTTAATGACATTCTGAATGATCCTAACCATCAAAACGAAGCTCGATTATTAGAGATGGTGACAAAAAATGGAAGAGTGGACAATGTAACAATCAGTAACATGCTAAAACTCAAAGACGAGCATGGAAATTATCCAGGGCTTCAGATGGCGATGACAGCACTTGATACGATGTTGTCGCGACAGATGATGGCTGCAGGTATCGGCGCCGAGCTCAGAAATCAACAGGGGTGGAGTAAGGCTGAAACTCCAGCAAACTATGCAAAGATCACTGCGGTTAATAGAACAGATTTATTGGGTATCAAATCGGGAAAGTATCGAAGATTTGTCGGGGGCACACCCCGAGCAGCTAGGAGTAATATAGGTCTTGGTCTCGGTGCCGGGATCGCAGGTGCAGTAGCAGGTTGGTTTGGAGCTGGTACTATCACTGCCACTGTTGCGGGTGGTGCCGCAGGACCTCTTGCATTGTATGGTGCAATGAAAGGTGTAGGGGAATTAGGTAAAAGCCTAAGCCAAGGCTATCACATTGATCAAAAAGGATTTGCACTCGGACTGGCATATATGCAGCAGCCACAACAGCGATTAGACAGAGAGATCATGATCCGAGCCTATGGTGTAGATCCGACAGATTTTGTGGTGGATGCAGATGGGAATGTGCAACTGAATGCGGCAAAATCAGGGATAAATTATAGAACGGCAAATGTTGAAAGGCTGCAACGCGATCTATTCCAACTCATGTCTCTACGTCTACAGATACATGAATCATTAGGCGAGCCTTTGAAAGATATTCATGCGTTTCCTGAGCAAAGTTTCCATACATCTACTCGTGATGGAAGAGACTCTCCTCGGGAAGCAATGCTTCGGCGTGAAAAAAGTACTATCGATTACGCTCAGCGTATCGATCGACGAATGCAGGAACTGATAGCTAATCGTGGCAATCTCAGCAATGCCGAACTTCTTGCTCTTAAGCTCGAGGCGCGCCAACAGGTCTTTGGCGAACTGTTAGAGACTACAACTATTGCGTTGGAAAACTCAAGAGATGTAGAAAATAAACAGAAACACTTACGCAGGTTGGGGCTTATTGAAAAACAATATACTCATGATGAAACCAATCCTGAAGCAAAAGATAAGCGAATATCAGCAGAATTGGCATCGAATAAATCAAGAAAAGAGTTGTTGGATAGAGAGAAGACGAGTATGGAAGGTATACAGTCAAAAGCAAAAGAGTATATAGACAGTACCGTAAATATCCGTAGACTCTATCGTGAAATTCAGCAACGTTTTGGTACGAACTTAAACTCGTTAGAAGCGATTGACGCAGAAATAACTAGACGAGAAGGCATTTCTGTTGAAGAGCTGACGCGGTTGAAAAATGAATTGCAAGAAGCATTACAAGCTGTTGAATCAGTGCGATTCAACGGGGATTCGATTGATAGAGATATCGATTCTATTATCCAAGCGTATCATCATTTTACTGATCCACAAGAAATAGGTTTGACCGATGCAGATTTTATCAATAGAGATTTAGACAGTATTTTGGCAAGAATCAACACACTGCACGAAGAGGATATTGCTAATAATATAAACCCTCCTCGAGGATGGCCAGCAAGTGAAAACGCCAATCAAAACAATCGTATATCTCTCCTTAATGCTCGTATTGAGGCTCGTGTCCGTACACAGTACGCTGATATTGTGTCTGGACCTGGCCAAAACGAGGTAGAAGATTTGATAGAAGTTGGCTTCACACGAAATGAGATACGTACATTGACTTTGACTGAACTAAGACAAAGACAGTGGGCTATAGCAGATAATTCAGGAGGGCGACATGACAGAATGACCAATGAAGAACTTATCACGGCCATAACTCGTGAAAGAAATCTTTTTGAAGTTTCAACCTCTCTCTTGAGTAGATTAAAAGATGAAGAAAGTAATTGGCGAACAACACATAATAACAGTATTGAGCAGAGAAGAGCTGGCTTAGACAGAAATATAGAAAGTTTGAGTGTCGCTCGGGATGAACTTCAAGCTGCTGAGAACAAATTGACCGAGTTGGTGCAACCAAGAAAACTGGCAGATGCGTTTCTGAGGGAAAATTTTGCAGATTACGAAACGAGTAGGGGTACTATTAACGCCTTTGCAGCTCAAACAGCAGGTACTGCATACGATCTTTCTCCTGATATTGTTCGCAATCTTTCATTTGAAGAAGTAATCCGTCGTATCAATAGCGCAGCTGCAAATCAAGTACCTGGGGCTTGGGAGAAGTCTGCAAATATGAATAGACGTAAAATCACCGCAGTACTCGCATATATTGCCGAAGCAAAAGCTGCTCAATCACAAAGTATTGTCACTATGCCAGATGCGCTGAATTTAGTCTTACAAAGTGGTATAAGTGAAAGTGAGTTGTACAATGACTCGCCTGAAGCAAGAAAACGAGTCTTTAATAATGTTGACAATTTTCTTAGACAGAATCCAAACCTTCGGCCACCGCAATTTGATCAGAACACTATCAGTAATGCATTTAGCCAAGCGCAGAGTAGATTTGACATGCGAGTGGACAATCTAGCCGGTACACTTACTGATGCTCTAAATGCAGCTATGATGCCGAATGCGTCGGTTGAAGCGCAGGTTGTGGGGAATGCAGCCCAAATTCTTTTAGAAGCTTCACCAGATAGTTTTAAGAGATATGAAGCACAAAGACAAATCTATATACAACGCGCGACTGTGTTTAGGCAGGAGTTGCATTTGAGAGATCTGCCCAATGCTCGACGACTACAACAGAATATAGACGCTAAAAGAAGAGAGTTGAATGGTTTAGATAAATATGAAGATAATGGTCTTTCTGATCAGTTAGAATCAATGCAAACAAGAATAAGAGACTATAAGGATAAGCTCACTGCCTTGAATAAAAAAAGACAAGAGGTGGTGAAGGTTTTTAAAGGCCAATCAGTATCAGGAGATATTACTTTGGAAGAGGTCACCCAAATTGTAAGCGCAGCAGAACATGATGAAAAAAATCCTGTTGACGAACTACGAAGACTTCGGGGAGAGATAGTAAATGTAGAGAATAAAAGTAAAAGTGGTGGACAAGAAGTACGAGAACTTGCATCGACATTTGAATCGGGCAAAGCTGCATATCTTAATATCGTTCAGGATGTCAATAATGCTTTGGTAAACAATAATCGAACAGATGTCACGCCTGATGATGTAGCCGGAGCTCCTCTTGACTGGATTTTACAGCGTATCAATGAAGCCCACGGACTTGATCCGAGCGTAGGATGGCCGGGAGAGCAAAATGATCAACATTTTCATGAAGTACTTCTGGCAAGAGCTGAAGCAGGTTTGCGTGTTGCTCCGCATATAAAAGCAATGGAGTTTGTCACACAAGACAAAAGACATATGTCTTTATTTGAGGATGATGAACCAGTTGAAATTGTTGGCTTGCACGAATCAGATTTTTATACGTTAAATGAAAGGGATATCTTAGAGAGAATAAATGAAGCCCATAGACGAGGAGTAACTGATGCATGGGCAGAAACGGAAAATACCCGCGCTGACATCTTAGAATTTATTCAAGATTTGAAAAATTTTGCATTACAAAGAATGGAGGTAAGAGTACGTTCGCAGGAATATCAACAGATTGCGAGAGAATTGCAAGGTCAGATCGATGGGTTGGCTATGGATAGAGAGCGAATGATCGAATCGATGCGACACAATCGAGAATTTGTTCAGATAGTCAAGGATCTGGCTGAAAGACGAAATGATTTATTTGCCTGGGCAAATGAATTTACAGGGCCGATGGGAAGGGCGAGAGAAGCCGGTTCGACGCAATATATTGATGTGAATGACGAAACAGTACCTCATTATGTCAGATTTGATGCAGCCAACAATCGTCGCTTGATTCCAAGAGGTGCGTGGGAGATGTATAATACATTGATTGGCGATATAGAAGAACCTATACAGCGCAGACAGAAATTTGAAACTCTTATAAATCATCCACAATTTAATCCTCAAGCACTCGCAGAAAAGCTCAACCGCGCTTTGCATCTAGGACTTGGGCAACAAGGAGGCATCCAATTAAATATTGATAGTGTGTTTGTAGCAATCCAGCAACGTTTGAACAATAATCCGCTTCAAGGACCGACACAATTCCCACCAGTAAATCAAATTACTTTTTATCGTGCAATCAGATCTATCATACGCGAAGATATGCAGCGAGCGTTAGCATTATAAAATATATGAAATTATCTACTGATATTATCATCAACATGCTTCCTGTAAATCCTTCAGTGCGAGAGAAACTCTTGCAGGCTGTGCACTCATCGGACTCCGATGTAAAATTTCGGTGGGAGGAGATAGTATGGGATGCATACTACACACTCTTTGAGATACAGTATCAATATAATTATAATTTGATGATGGAACAGATTGGTACCGATAAAGCTCCGTTTAATGCTTCATTTGCTCGACTTGTCGAAGAGAAAACCGCGAAAGATATGAATGAGTTGACGTATGCAAAAGTGGTGAATAATGAACTTGAAGTTATTAGAAAAAGACTCCAGTCCTTGAGCTCATAAAGTCGATTATGTATGATTAGGTATGGAACCCAATGAAACCGTAAGACCTTCTCCTCCAGTAGATAATCAAGTTGGAAATGATGTACTTCCTGCTGTGCGTATGCTTCATATCATGGGTCTCATAAGAGGCGCTACTACCCTTGAAGAGCAAAAAGGATTGGAACAACAACTTAAGACTGAATTTCCACCAACACGGCCAGGTAGGCAAGATATAAGAGGTGATTTGAGAGGGGAGCCTATGTATCTGAGCAAAGAGTATGTGGAGGTAAAAATACGAGAGCAAAAAGAAGAGAATGGAATGATGAAGCGTATAAAAGTGCTAGGTAGGATGCAAGAGTCTGCTATGGAGGAACAGCTGCGGGTAATGAGGGAAGAGTTGGAGCGTCTGCGTAGGGAGGTCAGATCTCAAGCTGAGAGTAGTAATGAGCCATCAAATAGCATGAGACAGAATGCAAATCATAGTATAAGGGCGCAACAACATGACACGGGAATTGAGGCTGCACAACAAGCAGCTATAAAAGAAACTGACAGGAGAGCTGGGCAATTAGCTGCCAGAGTATTAGAAGGACGGGTGGCGGGGGTACCGCACAAAGAAATAGTGCCACTTGAACGCAGATTGACTGGTCCTGTCGAAGATCGACTTTCGCAGTTTACACAATATTTAGATAGTTTACCTCAAGGAGAAGAGGTGAGTCCCGAAGTTTCAAATGTTGATATTTTACGACTCATTGACGAGGCAGTGGATAAAAATGATACGAACATGGTAGTCCGTCTCAATAATATTCTGCGAAAACGTGCAGGAGTTTCAGCTCCAAATCAAGAACGCCAATCAGATGCAGAATCGGGTTTACCGCTTCAAGAATTGATGGCACAAAATCCGGGAACAAATTCAATAGTGCCTGACTATACTCCTCCCGGCGAAACATCTGCTCCTCAGGGAAATCCTGAGAAGCCAGCTTCTCCATCTGCAAACACCGCACAGGAGACAAATACAGAGAGACCGTATGTTGATTTAGACATCACACAACTGGAACAGTTATTGAAAAGTGATGATCTGCAAGTGCAACAGGCTGCAATGGCAGAGCGCAATGCGCGGATGGGAAGAAAAGAACGATTTATCGCTGACAACATAGTAAAGCCTGCAATCGAATTAGCATCGCAAGTGAAAGGTGCAGCCGGAAAGATTGTTGAAAATGCTGCCCGTCCTGTTGTCGAGATAATAAGTAGAGAAGGGTTAAAACTTTCCGCAGAGTCAAAACAAACTCCACATATTATCGTGCGCGGTACGAGTTACCCCGCATCATATGAGCAGTTGCGAAGATTATTGGCGGCAGGGAAAATTGCAGAAAAAGATCGTAAGGCTGTGGAGGCATATCTTGATGAGATAGCTCCACGTGTCGTTCCGGCAGATGATGATATGCCCGCTCAGGAAGTAGATGTGGTGGGTGGTCCGAGACGATCCAATCCACTTCTGGATGTTGTTAAACAATCAGGAGATTATCGTCGAAGAGTAGCGGCAGAAAGTTCTACTTCATTTGGACAGTCAGAAGTTGTGGTAATTGACGCTTCAAATCTGCCGCCTCCCGTTACGAACGGTGGTCAGCCACAGGATGTTTTGGTTCAGCTCGGTCCTACAGGTCTTCGACCATCAGGCACTCCACCTGTCGATCTTGCAGCTCGTGAAAGAAATGGAGCGATGGTCGCTGAGACGATGGCGGCAGAACAAAATGGAAATACAC
>CAZNUT010000018.1:0-24761 GCA_964576365.1 uncultured Gammaproteobacteria bacterium | reverse complement strand
TTTATTCTCCTCCTTTTTTTAAGGAGGAACCTATATCATGCCTCTGGCTGGCTTACCTGCCATAGGCAGGTCTTACTATTTTTCAATTTTTCTTAAAGATCATTATTTTCGGATGGTCATAGACTGTGAAAGATTCATCAGCTTCATCGTCTACGAGTTGTAGCATACGAGTACCTATCCTCATACGTGGATACGATGTAAATTCAGCCACTTTTGTAAATCCTCGACGGCCTGCAAATAGTTCTTGATAATATGTTGCTGTGAGGGGATAACAGACGTCATATTTTGAACAGTTATTAAGTCTTTGAAGAGGTACATACAATCTATTTGATGCAAGAATAATGTAGTCAGCGCTTTGCAACTTATCATTTAATAATTGCCATTTGTATGTATTATCAGGGAGTTCATATAACGTCATTTCTACATATTGATACAAACCACCGTCATATATAGGGACTCTATCATCCCAATGTTCGACCGCGAGCGTGGCTCCAGGGGAAATGTGAGCTTTAATCCATTCGGTGGCCTGTATGCGGGTATTAGGAGTGCTGTAGATTTGTACCATGGTGCTTGTGAGAAAAAAAGCGCTGGCATTCACTATGATAAAAAACAGAGATGTAATTTTTGGACGCAGATGTGAAAGTGATTTGGCAATGCGGATAAATCCGTACGTTGCAACAAGGATAAAAAGTGGATAAAGAGGAAGCATATATCGCATAAATTTGACCGCAGATCGCCCAATAACAAGAAAATAAACCATGCCAAGAGTGAACACGATGAGTTCTGGAGAGACGAAAATGCACCGTATTCGGTGCCAATTCATATGATTTTTTTCTTTCAAATGGTGATATAGGTTTTTGAGCAAAAAAATAAAACCCGCGATCACTCCTGTTGAGATCACAGGCCCTAAACCCCAATAGAAAATATTTTTTAAATAATATATATAGGCTGTTGTATCAACGTATTGAAGAGTATAAGGAAATACGTACGGATTGGAGTTCATCCTGATTTGCGCCATCACATCAGCTACAAACCGATCCATGCGTAAATAGGCAAAAGGCATAAAAATGATGAAAAATATTATCGTAAAAATCAGAAATAATACGATATTTTTCAAGATGAAGAATGATAGAGGAAAAATTGATTTATGATGTTTTGCACATAAGTCAAGAAAAGAGGGGAGGATGGTGAATCCAATAGCAAGCGGAAGAATAATTATTGCAGAAGCTTTAGTGGCAAGTGCTGCGCCACAAAAAAAAGCAATACATATCAAATTAAGTATATTTGGCAGGTGCCGATATCGAAGTAAGAAAAAAAGTGTACAGGTAACAAATAGTGTCAGAAAAACATCTACAACAAAAAAATGACTATTTTGTATCGGAAAAAAGGCAATCGTATACAAAAAACTCGCCCACAATCCATATGAGGATTTACGAAACAGCATTTTGCCGATATTGAATACAAGGAAACAAGTTGTTAAATCAGCTGCGACAGACAATATTCTGCCAACAAAAAGTAATCCATCATAATTTGCCGTAAGAGTTCCAAATATGGCATCAATCAACTGCGCCACTGCTTTTAAGATATAAATTGGGAGGGATCCGTAGTTGAAAAAATCAGGATCAAGCTGATTAAAAAAGTGAATTCGATCGGCGACCATAATAAGCATGCGCTCGTCCGGATGCAGGTGGTATCCACTATCCCACCAGACACCATAGAGTCTGAGAGTAAGCCCGAGAAGCAGTATGCCAGCCAAAATCAGTTTTGTTTTTACCATTCCTTCTTCTCTTTTAATCCTTAATTCATCCGTGGATACGGGAAATTGACAAACGTTACTTGGCAACTAAATGAGTGCGCATGTATTGTATAGCTTCATGCAAATTATTGAATTTATACGGATAGTTAATAGCATGATCCAGCATATTTGTGATCCAGAGAGGACGAGCTTTAGTTTTATTTTGGATTGCCTCAACAATATTCCAGTTGTCTTCTACAAAAACATCAAGCTTCAATTCATTAATTTTTTGTATTTTAAATTCATGGGGCTGAATATTTAGTTTGTTATGATAGGCTTCGACAAAAATATTATCACTATTAAGTTTTTTGACCCAGTGTTCAAAATCTGCCCGGAGGCAATCATAGCGACTTGTCACGATATATGCCTCAACCTTTCGTTCAAGAGCCAGTTGCTTCAAATCGTCAAAGCCTGGAGCAACAAATAAACTTGACCAATGTACAATACGCCAGATAATTTGTTCCCATGCAGAATGTGGATAATAGAAATTTGTAATTTGAGATGGAGATTTGTGAGGAAGTATTTTTTTTATAGCTATTGTAACTGGCCGGAAAATACGAGCAGGATTATAAAGTAAAACGCCGTCTAAATCAAAGCCTACTTTTAAGATGCGTTTGGCTGTACTCATAGCAGTTTTGTAATTTGATACAATAGTGATATCGATTTCGTTACTGATGTCTCTTAAAATTGTGCACCCTTACCCAAAGTGAGCTGCGCGAAATACGACAATGATCCATTATACACAAAACAGATGATACCACTTCTCATAGATATCGGATTTATACGGATTCCTACCTTTGGCGTTTTTCTTGTCTTAGCGTTTTTTTGGAGTTGTTTTATATTGTGGAAACACACATTGCTTACATCTTATAAAGAAGTAGATGTGTTTGATTGCGCGATGAGTGGGTTAATCGGAGGCGTTTTGATAGGAAGAATCATATATGTCGGATTGCATCTCGCGGATGTGGAATGGAGTTTTATGAAGTTTATTTTGATAAACGGTTATCCAGGTATACATCTTACAGGTTTTTTGATAGGTTTTTTATGTTGTTATTATATATGTGCTCGATATAAAAAAATTCCTTTTGATAAATATATCGACAACCTGATGACTCCACTTTTTATAGCTTTAGGTATCGGCAAACTTGGTGCATTTCTTGCTGGTGTAGAAATAGGCACACAAACAATGTTTCCATTAGCACTTCGATATACCCATCTGGATGGAGCTCGTCACTTGACGGCATTATATGAAAGTATGGTTTTTTTTGGTGCAAGTTATATTTCCTATCATATTCTGATGCGTATAAGAAGGGGTTATTATGAGCCAAAGTTGACCTTTGGTTTTTTTGGATTTATGTACGGATTTGTTACTTTGGTGAGCGATCCCTTGAAGATTATGAGAATCATTACATATGGTGTAAGTATTGATATGATCGTATCTGCAGTTATTCTCTTGACATCTATTATATATCTCATATATCATTTCAGGACTAAGTTATTTGTTTTTGCGTTTAAACGAAAGTAAAAACACTATCAATTTATTTTTATCTATGAATAAAACAGACTCAACTCAAATTGAAAAAAAACTCATCAAAGAGATGGAGGACATTGCTCAGCGTATTAAGATTTTAAAGCAAGATGATCCATTTAGTGATCCGGATTATGCCTCAAATAATGCAGCTGTTGACACGGATGTACGCGAACAAGAGGCTCATCAACGCATTGAAGCAGAAATAAAATCGCTTCAACAACGTATTGAGAATATTCAACAAGCATTAGACCGTGTAAAAAAAGGCCGCTATGGCATTTGCAAAAGATGTAATATGGTTATACCTTCAAAGAGATTAGAGCTTATTCCTGAGACTCAATATTGCGTAACATGTGAAAGTGAATTGAAAAAATAAACATCGCTCTGATAGAGTAACATGCATGAAAATTACTCGGTATTCCCACTTCACACGTGCCACTTTTCTATATTCAACCTTAGTGGTCGTTATTGCGGGTTATTTCCTGTTTAAACTTATACATTCGTATCGCAACTCGCTGTTTATGAATCATGGTGAGCGTGTAAATATATTTTTGTATGGTCAAAATGCTGCATATTATTCATTGGACACAGCTGGAGGTAGACATTATGTCATTTATTTTTTTCCTGACTTAAAAGTACAAGTACCTGGCGGCTTCGGAAATTATCGCACAGGATCGTTGGGAAAATTGGCATATCTTGAAGGGGAGCCAGACATCATGCAAAAAACAATGAGTTTTGCTACAACTTCTTTTATACACGCAACTTTTTATCCCCATACAGAAGATGTGTATTACGGTACTCAGTTTCCCAAATCACCCCAAAGACCATATTTGCCTCATATTTTTTCGTATCAAAGTAATGCGAGTTTTTTTGACAGGCTATATATCGTTTTATTGTTGTTTGGAACTGAAGACACTGATTTTGATAGTGTGGCATACCGAGAAAACAAAGGGAGAGTGCATACCGAAGATATTTTTTTTCAATCTGATTCTTTCGCAAAAAAGAGCAAGGGGCTTTTGTATCAAACAAAATATCGAAGTGAACGTAAAAATGTACAAATTCGATATATTCGCAATTATCAAGCTGCTGCAACGATTTCAGCGATTATGCAAGGTACAGGAATTAGAGTAAGTGATATCTTGCAGGTTTCAAATAAGAAAGTAGGGGACAGGTGTATAGTGACAGAACAGAATAGTAACGAATTTTCGATCACCGCAAAAGACACTGCATCATATTTCGGTTGTAGATTGTCAAAAGGGAAAACTGACATTTATGATGTCGTATTATTGATGGGAGCGGAATTGGAAGAAGACTGGTATGTAAAATAGAGATCGCTCACATGTTTTTTTAAATCTATTTATTTTTTTTCATTGTCTCCATAATAAAAAGTAGATTTTGTTTTGCAGCTTCGTGTCCGGGGTTGAGTTTTAATACATGCTGAAGTGATTCACGCGCATTTTCGAGCTGATTTTTTTTAAAGCTGAGATACCCTTTTACAAACCAAACGTCGGCATTTTCTGGGTCAGCAGCTTGTGCCTTATTAATAAATTGTGTAGCCAGATCAAGTTTTCCTAGCTCAATGTAAGTATGAGCGATATAAAGCAACGCAGAAATATTATTTGGTTTCTGACGATAAACTTCATTAAGATAAAAAAGAGCTAGTCGATATTGGTTGCTGCTGATGGCACTTTTTGCTTGATTTAGCGCTTCTTCACTTGATATGTCAATGGCATGTAGTTGTGGATCAAGACCATGCTTCATATATATAAGTCCTAGATTGTTCATGGCCACCAGTGAAGGTCCAATGGTAAGTGTTTTTTTAAATCCCAGTTTTGATTTTTTAATGTCTCCTTTCAGAAAATAATATCCCGCTAGATCATTGTAAGGGCGAATACTCAATGGAGAAGTACGAATAGTAGCAAGTGCTAGTGTTTCGGGTGTTTGCCAGTCTCTATTGCGTGTCACCGTTCGTAGTGTAAGGGTGAGACTGTAGGCGATAAATATGGCGGGAAAGAAATATCGCCAACGAACAAGTTTTTGTAAATATTGTAAGAAATAAATGATAAGCAGACAGAAAAATGGTGTACCCAGATATAGATATCGTTCTGCCATAAACCATGTGATTTTGATCGGGCTGAATACAGGTGCTACACAAGCAGGAAGCAGTAGCAAAAGCCCGAAAATTCGATATTGTTTTTGATAAAGAAAAAATGAAGCGAGGCTTATATATAAAGCGGAGACTGAAAAAAATAACAGTTTGAGACCTGTCGTGATTGTTGAGCCATCATCATATATGCTCAACGATGCTGGCCACACATAAACCAATATCATTTTATACAAACTATAAGGATATCCTTCAATAATAGGTATAAGTTGCTGTTGATTGAGCGCAGATTTACCTGACATTTCTGATTCCATAGCAATCCGGTGACCAAAACTGGAGGGAAGAAACACAATAAGATATAGAAGTAAGCCAGCTGTAAGGATAAAAAGAATTTTTTTATACTGCGAAAAGCGCAGTTTATGTTGTTCGACAAAAAAGGCATAAATGAAAAGCATGCAAGGAGCTGCTATGACCCACGCACTTCTGAAAAATATAATAAAAAAGAGATATGTGCCTCCTAGTAGCCATACATAACGGTTATTTGGTTTTTTTATATAAGCCGATTGAAAGTAGAACAACAGATAGATAATGATGGCGGAAAAAATATATGATTGAGCACTGAGCCAATTAACAGCCTCAGTGTTTGCAGGATGTATGGTAAATAAGATGCTGGCAAGAGCAGCTCTTTTCTCTCCAAAAGGTATACGTAAAAATAAATATACACACCAGGCTGCAATGATGTGAGAAGTGACTGAGACGACATGAAAGGGCAGTGGATTAAGTCCAAAAATAGCTATCAAAAAAGCCCCGACTATTCTGCCAAAAATAAAGGTAGAAATTGTTGTTGAAAGTTGCTTTATTTCTTGATTTTCTACTATACCCTGCAGATCATCCACAACGGCAAATTGATGAAAAATCGTATTCGTGTAGATTAAGAGACCTAAAATAGTGAGTATACATGCAATGAAAAAAAAGGAGTATCTTAAGGGAAGAAAACGCATATATGTTATACTATAACAGGACTCATATGCTTATCATATCTACTTTTTTTGTTATTCTCATTGTTTCATTTCTGCTTGCGTTACGTTCGATGAGAGATTTTGATGTACCTGTGGAAATTCGTAAACAATTATCGCTGAGGCGCATTAGAGGAAGATTTGTTTTTTTTCGTGACGCGATTCATCATTATTCCTCTTCTTCTTCGTCTTCATCTTCAACATGAATGATGCTTTCAAGATCTTTGTCTTCTTCGTCTGATTCTTCTTCCCAATTTTCTGCCATATTATGCGGATCCATATCAACATCATCTTCATCACCATGCTCTTCTGATTCTTCATCTCCCTCTTCGGTATCTTCTAGATGTTGTATATCGGTAAGCATGACATGCGGATTAGACGGAAACGATGGATATTGACGAACCTTTCCTCCTTTAGAGATCTCTTTGATAAAGACAACAACCTCGCTTAGACCAAATTCTTTAATATATGTTTTATAATCGCTTTTTTCTTGAATAAAATAAGTAAGTCTTTTAGATATATCATCAGGAAGTGTGCCGATATATTCATTGTCAAGAGAACGCACCTCTAATCTCCGTTTTTTTTCTTTTAAAATCACTTCTTCACCTATATTACGTCCGGCAAGATCTTCTTTTTGACCTAGATTTGTCAAGCGAACAGTACGTGTTTTTCCCGGTATCTCCAAGAATAAATCAGGGTCAAATTTGGTAGTGTGAATGGTTTTTTGCTTTTTCTTTGATGTAAGAATATGAATTTTTTCCAAATGTTCGATAGCAATAATATTTTTTGGTTGTACTTGAAGAGCCTTTTTGTATGCTTTAATAGCTTCCTTCAATTTGTTGAGTTGAAGAAATGCAAATCCCAGACGCAGATAAGCATCAATTTGTTCACCATTTTCTGCAATAATTTGTTCATTTAAGGTAACTGCATCCTGCCATTTTGCATTTACTGCAGCGTCTATTGCTTGTTCTTCAAGAAATTTGATATTTGCCATGACTAGAAGAGTATAGGATATAATACGTCGATGTCAATAAGCATTTAATGAAAAAAAAGTAATTTTAATACTTCATAAAATCCCCAAAGTGCCAATCCTACGAAAGCGACGCTACCCAGAAATGAAACAATGGGTTCTTTGACAGCTTTTATGGTTTTTGAAGGGCTTAGAAAAAGAAACAGGTTTAGAATCATGTGTCCCACGAGCACTCCGATGCCGAAGCCATAGACATTAATAATATCGAAGACCGGCACATATCCTGCAAAATCATCAAGACCTAAAATAAACGGAATGCTGAAGCTCATGCCAAATAGGCCAATAAGTCCTGTCTGTTTTGTCGGCTTCATAGTAAGGTTTGGCATAATATACTCAAGCGGTTTTCCTGCTATACGATTTACTTGATGAAGAATGGTTTGGAAACGATCAGCTACGGTATAAAACCACTCGGGCAAAAAAGTAGAGGATTGATGCGTGTGTTCCAGCCCTTCTTCGGCGAGTTTGAGCAAAACTAACGCTGCGACAAAAATCATAAGCGCAAGGAGAACCTCCACATCTCGAAAAAAATCCCAGATTATAAGGATGATATATGTGCCCAGCGCGTTTCCTATTGCTGTACCAACCTCTATCATCACTCGATTTTTCCATCCACGAAATACATTCATGAGGTTGCCAATAAAAAGCGCAAAATCCACACTTGTTTTGAGGTAAATAGTGAGTCCAACAAGAACATCGCCAAGTCTTATCGAAGTCGAAATATCAGTTTTTGTGTACTTGTTCAGAACAGTTATGACGAAATACAATACCGCGATCAATATCGCGCAGATAACAACCGTCAGGATCAATGGAATTGCTTGTGCCTTCCACCACCCATCTTTTTGATCTATTTCTTGGTTTTCCATATCGAAAAATTATACTATAATAATGGCATGTCAGGGCATTCTAAATGGGCTAACATAAAGAGAAAAAAACAGGCTAATGATAAATTAAAGGGTAACATATTTGCAAAACTTTCGAAAGCAATCACTCTTGCGGTTGTAGAAGGAGGAGGTTTTACCGATCCAAATTTAAATATCAAATTGCGTTTTGCACTTGATCAGGCTCGCCGCTATAATATGCCACGCGAAACAATTGAAAGAGCAGTGCAAAAAGCATCCAGTGAGAATAAAAATACTTTGCAATCTGTTTTATATGAAGCGTTTGGTCCAGCAGGTATAGCTTTTCTTATTGAAGGTACGACGGATAATCCACACAGAACTGTTTCAGAAGTGCGAAATATATTAGATTTGCACGGAAGCAAGCTTGGTTTACCTGGAGCTGCTCAAAGATTGTTTCAGGAAGCACTTGAGGTGAGGATGCAGGCAGATGCGGATACAATTTTGTCATTTATTGACTATATTAAGCCAATAGATATCTTTGAAGAAGATGGTGATAGTATTTTACTCATCCCTTTTCATCAAGCCCAAAAATTGATCGCTTATCGCCAAGAGCACAACTCTGAGTTTTCTGATCCGCAACGAACCTATTATATTTTAAATCCTGTCGACGTGGTTGATGAGGAAATTGTGAGGCAAATTACAGATTTAACTGATAAGCTTGAAGAACTTGATGATATTGAAAAGGTGTATGCCAATAGTTCAGTACATATATGAAAGAATATGTTCGTTATCTTATCAGACTGACATGGAGGCGTTTATTTCTACTTATTAATTATATTCCAAAGCGCATTCGTGTAGTCTCTGCAACTTTTTTGGTAACTTTTCTATTTTTTCTGACAACTTTTTTACCATTTCAGTCTTCATGGTATTGGGTTATCCCATTGCTGCTCATCTGCGCATATATCTCGATTTATTTTGCTGTGTTTGAGGGAATAGATGGGGTTGAATTGTATATGTTGTTCAGCCCATCATTAATGCTTATTATTGCTTTGTATTTATTTTACTTTTTATTACCCGTTCGCTGGCTTACCCGTTTACCGTTGACTATTCTTTTTGGATTTTTGTATTATGCTACACTTTTGACAGCCAACATTTTCAATATAGGAGTAGAGAAGAGTCTTCCGCTATTTCGGGCTGCTTCTTCGGTAAATTATTTTATTCAAACATGTATTATTTTTCTCTTTTCTCTTGTCATTCTTACTGCAAGGCAGTATTTTTACTTTAACGGCATTACGATTGCTCTTGTTTCCCTTCCGATTGTTATTCAATTATTTTGGACAGTTGATCCTAAAGCTGAATACGATCGTCATATCGGATGGTATGGGCTTGTTGTGAGTATTGTTATGTTACAAAGCTCTATTTTGCTGGCATTTTTACCCATAAAGCCAAATATTGCAGCTCTTATGTACACGACAATTTTTTATTGTCTCAGCGGAATATTTAGCCAACACTTAGATCAACGATTATTTCCAAATGTTGTACGTGAATATGTATTTGTGTTTTTGTTTGTTGTTGTTATTTTGCTTTTCTCACTTCAATGGTAAGAAAGATGAGGAGGGGAGAGAGGAGGGAGTAAAAAACCACGAACGTGCATTTTATATCCTATAGTAATAATTACTATAGGACTATTTGTGGTATTTTGATATAGATAGAATGTGGATAACTCATACATATGTTTATTTGAGTTCAATTAGTTTGTTTTAGATTATTATATCAATCTAAAATAGATACTGCTAATCCTCAGCGAGAGAGAGGGCGGCTCTTTGAATCTCATGTTATTCCTTTTTTTTGTTATTTTAAACGCAAGAGGGCTGTTTCATTGAAAAATATAAGAAATAAAAAAAATAATTATGACTTTATACTGAGTCTGCTTTGGAAATATAACTTCACAAATCTCTCAAAATGTCAGTTGTATGTCGGGTATAAATCCGTGCTTGAAAAAGCAAGAGAAGAGAAAGGATATAACGTCGTAAATTATATCTTTTACGATGTTTCGCTTCAAACCGGCAGAGAAGAGTGGTTTTTAACTGTTTCATTGAAGTGACATTTGTTTTCATTTATTTCTTTTTTTTATGTTTAAATGATGCTAAAAAAATTTGTATTTATGAGTTCAATTCCCTGAAGTAGATTGTCTTGTTCAAAAGCGCCAAAAATCCTTATTTAGATTGTTGGAACAATGTAATCATTTATCTATCCCCTTTTGAAGAAAAGACGAAGAGAGTATCCTTTTAAGGATCAATATTGAACAGTAAATACTTGTTTTCATAAAAATTCTTTTTACATTGCGTCATGTCTTTCAGACGCGCATCTATTGATGGTATGGTGTTAGTGCGAGCATACAGTCTGTCTAAAGCTTGTCTGCAATATGTATGTGTTACTACTTCAGCATTGCGGGAATTAGGAGTGAGTATACCCGCAAACACTGAGAGAAATCCGGTGCATATGGCAAGAGGAACTAAAATCACATATAAACAAATGCGGTAAAGTAGCTTTACCTGTAGTTTGAATAGGATAAGCCCAATAATAACAAACGAGCAGTAAGACATGATAAAGCTGGTTATGCGAATCATTCGGTCTGAAAGGTAGTAAGTTACACCTGAATATACTTCTATAAAGAGTAAGACGTTTATGAAAAGGACAAAAAGAACAAACAACAATAAGATTTGTTTGTTGTGTTTGGAAAAAGTAACCTTAGTGAAGGTCTTCATGTATTTGATTATATCATAATATATCTTTTTATACTCCTCTTCGGTAGTTCAGGTAGCGCTCATAGGCGTATGTCAGCCAGTATTTTGGTGAAAGAATATAATCCTGGGTAGGAAGGTAATCAAGCTCAAATCCACCAAATCCTCGTTTGAACAAACTTAATCCTTCCCATGATCTGGGAGTTCGTCCGGCTTTATAGATACCATAGAAGTTGTAATAACGGCAGCCACGTTTTTTTGCTTCGAGGATGGTTCGCCATTGAACCATGTAGGGAACCGGCTCGCGTGTATGAAGAGATGCACCTTGGTGATAGAAAGCTGCTGAAGGAGTAAAAAGGACTAAAGATGCAGCTGTTTCACCAGAGGCACCTTCTTGGGCAAATTTTGAGGGTAGTTCCCCGAAAATGAAGAGCGCATTTTGTTCTTTTTTAAATTCCTCATACTCACCACGAACATAGCGGGCAGAAAATGGGATGAATGATTCACGGGTAAATGTCTGCTGATATAATTTCCAAAAACGATCAGGTGCTGACTCGCCAGTATCTACGAATGTTTGAATTTGATCTTTTAATCCTTTTTTCACGCCATACCGGCAGTTTTTTCTCATTCCTGCGAACAGTTCTTCTTCGGAAGGTGAAATATCGAGCACCCACATCGTTTCTGCATGCATATAGACTGGAGCAGGACGATACCCGTTTTTTTGAAACAATTCTTGGTGTGGTATATTGGCTTTTAGTGGCGGTGCAATGCGTATAAAAGTACACCCATTCTCTTTACCTTTTTCTGCCAGAAAGTGGGTCAGTGTTTTTATTGACATTTGTGCCAGTTCTTTCTGTTTGTCATTTTGAAGATCATACGCCATATCAATTGTAGGAAAGTCAAAAAGTGGTCCATGAGGAACAAAAAAGAAGTCGCCCCGGCGTGCTTTAATATGAATTACGAGCGCAATAGCTTGAAGTTTTGTACTATCATATACTCCTAGTCGTAAGATTTCATACCCCATGAGTTTTTGAAATTCTCCCCATTCCCAAGATTGATGAAATGATGGTGATCCGGCCAAAGCAAAAAAGCTCTGCCAGAGATGTTTGTCATCAATCTGTTGAATGGTATAGGACACTGTATTTTAAGTAATGATAATGCTGATTTGACAATCTAATCTATCATGAGATGTTTGTTTTTTTAATCATTATGTATACATTTTATTATTTGATGCGCCTGAGCGCGACTGATTCTCAAAGGTAAATTGACAATCTGATCGCAGATTGATTCGGCTTTGGGGCAGCTCCCTTTTATGTATTTTACGTTTTCAAGCTTGATAGGTGGTGGAGCAACTGGTTGTGTATACCAGTTGCCAAGCAAGATATTTCTTTTTCTGGCAGTCTCCAATAGCTGTGCACGTGACGTGCTCAAGTAGGGAAATCTGTTTATGGGGAGAGTCGCATATGACTGTAGTTTGGTGGTGAAAAATTTAGCAATTATGTTCCGTTTGTTAGAGACGTCGTTAAATGTGCGAAGCTGTATGAGGAGAAGAAAAGCTGCAATATTGGGATATGTTGCAACAAATGATGAATCAAAAGTACCATTTTTTTCTTTTTGGGATATCTCATTTCCGATTAATCCTAAATTTCTTGCAACTATATGCAATATTTTTCCGAAATAGATGTCATATGTCGCTCGGATCGCATACGTAAGAGGTTTATATAGTGCTATACGTAATAAAACAGTCCAAGACGGGTGGTTCAGGAGACGTTCATTTTCTGCTATTTTTTTACCAATGGTTGAGTTTGTTGTCACGATCGCACCTCCCATGACCGAAGAAAATGATTTTGATCTTCCGAAAGAAAGGAGGACAAAAGATGAGATATTTTTTTTGAATAATTGTGGTTGAAAGCCGTGAGCTACGTCTTCAATAACAATTATATTTTTTTCTTTAGCAAAGTTGATAATTTCATCTCGATGCATTGGAGTAATGCCAAATGTATGCTGGAGCAGAAGTATTTTGCATCGGTCGCTATATTTTTTTTTGAGATCTTCCATTTGAAAAGAAAAGTCCTCTTTGTTGATATCCACATATATAGGTGTATGACCAACCGCCAAAATAGGGAGAATGACCGCTTCGCAAGTAAAAGCTGGTACAAGTACGAATGTGCCATGGGGCAGCTCTAACGTTTTTAGGAGGGTATAAAGCGCAGCTCTGCCTGTAAGAAAGAGAGAGATTGATGCTTTTGTGGGAAAAAAGAGGTGTTTGATGCGTCGTTTAGCACGTGCAGTATATTCTCCATTTCTCCATTTCCATGGACGAAGCAGCATAGTGAGGCCAGCTTTGGCATCTTCGACTGTTTCGTTTGGTGCAAAATCTGTAAAGATCATAGTTTATGAAATACCTAGTATTTTAATGTTCGTCCTCTCCCCTTTTGCCTATTAATTGGTGAATGATATGAGAAGGAAATTTTCCTTCAATGAGTACGATATTCTTGCGATCGATTGGTATCGTATTCAAATGTTCGATTAATGAAGAGACGTCGTTAAAGATCATGGTCTGTTTTTTATTGTCAATCAACTGAAACAACGGGTCTGTGCTGAACAGTTGAATATTTGTTTCTTGCAACTTCCTGATGATTTTTTCATACGATCCCCTTTTCTCTTTTCCAAGCTCTATTATACCCTGAGTGATCATGATTTTTTTGAGCGAAGCATATGAGTTGAGCACTTCGATTGCAGCCATACAGCCATCTACATTTGAATTTATTCCATCGTGCAGAAATAAGCACCCATTTTTACCTGTATGAAGTGAAAGTTTGCCTACGATCGGTTTCAAAGCTCCGATCACAGTAGTGATTTTTTCTTTGGCAACGTTCATATCAAGCGCGCAAGCAATCACTGGTAATAAATTTGAGACTGAGTGCTTGCCTGGAAGCTGTGTGCGAAGATTGAGAATATGGCGTCTATACGATACGGTGAATGAAGTATTGCCTGGAGATTGGGTAATAATTCGTGATTTGATGTGTGCCTGATGGGTGCCAAAAGTGACAACACTTCCCTTTATCTCTGGTTCTATTATTTTCCATTGTTCATATTGGTCAGCGGGAGCATAAACAATACCTTGTTGAGTTGTTCGTGTGAGGGGCCAACTTTCTTCCCGTATGAGATTTTCACGAGAACCATAAAGATCAACATGTTGATTTCCCAATCCTGTAAGGATGATTTTTTGAAAAGGGATATACCAGGCTGCATGAGCAATTTCGCCAACTTTATATGCACCCAGTTCCACTATAAAAATTTGAGTATCCTCTTTCAGATTTCGAAGCAAAGAAAGAGCTATTCCAACCTCCGTATTCATATTCTTATCAGTTTTTCCGACCAGGTATGAAGTCGACAATACACTGTAGAGATATTCTTTTACGGAAGATTTGGCGTATGAACCCGTAATGCCGATAAAAATTGCGGTAGATTTTTTGACTTTATGCTGGGCTTTGAGAATGATGATATAACGAACAATGCGTGAGGGTACATCTGTTAATAACACTGCAAAAAGAACAAATATAAATGATAGAAATGGAACGAGAAAGAAGCCAAAAATCAATCCGTAATATATCCAGCTTATTTCAATTGCTATCAACGCAGTCAACATAACTAAACAAATCAATATGAAGAAAATAAGGATATTGCGTAGACTGCGCGCTGGTAAATGTGATTCATGTATATAGATTGTGTGAACAAGACCCCTTTCTTTTATAAGAGAAAAAAGTCGGTCAAATCTATACTCTTTAATCTGAAATATATATGTGAGATATAGCCCTTTAATGAGCGAGAGGACTAAAATAAGGAGTAAGAGGAATATCATGAATGTAAAAATAAACACATATCGTTCCAGACAAGATTTGGGTGTTGTATAGGTAAATTATGACGCGCCTTTGGATATATTACCAGTCGCGAATTTTGAATAGCATGATTTAGTTCATAAGCCCAGAGTGTTGGAGTAATAGTATCTTGCTCGCCCCAGAGAATTAATGTAGGAGTATGAATTTGTTTGATTTGAGGAGTAAGATCAAAGCTCAGAATGAGTCGTAAGTTTGATTCTAGATGTGGAAAGCGTGTGACGTCGGAATCCCGTAAAAAAATACGGTAGTAGAGTTTTTTTAAAAAAGGTTGTATTTTTTCGATTAGAGTACCGATACTATGTGGCAGTTTCTGTTTTATTTTTACCAGAGTACTGATTTTATTCGAGCGTTTGTATGCACTAGCTATGAGAACGAGTTTCCTTATGAATTGTTGGTTGTGAGAGGCTAGGTAAATACCGATTTCACCTCCAAATGAATGACCTACATAATCACATCCAGTTATATCAAGTAGCGTGATAATTTTAGCAACCAACTCTGCGTACCCTTGTATGCCCCAGTGAGGAGGTGGCGGATCGCTTTTACCAAAGCCGGGTAAATCGATCAGATATACCGTATTACTTTTTGAGGCTAAAACAGCTAGACGTAGTAAGCTATACATGGTGCCCCCCCATCCGTGTACCATCAGTAATGGTGGTCCGGCCCCGAGTTTTTTGTAATGAATTTTTCTATGTTCAATGCGCAAAAACACTTCTCCGTAGGAAAATACTAAATGAAATTTATTTTGTTATCTGTCGTTTGAGTAATTGTTTAAATTCTTCTGCTGTTTGAGGGGGGGTGATTTTTACTCCATTCAGGAAAAAAGTAGGTGTGGCGTCTACCGCGACTTCTGTACCGCTGATAAATTGATCCTGTACTTTTTGTGATAGCTCCTTTGAGGCAAATGCTTTTTCATACTTTGTCATGTCGAGTTTAAGTGCATTTGCATATTGTTTAAAAAAAGCTGTAGGATCTGATGATTTTGACCATTCGTCCTGTTTTGAAAATAATACATCCTGCATTTTGAAAAAAGCACCTTGTTGGCCTGCCGCTTCTGCCGCATAAGCAGCTGCCCGGGCGTGAGGATGGATAGTGTCAAGAGGAAAATGACGATACACGAGTGTAATTTTTTTTGTGATTTCTTGATCTTTTGCTATTTCTTTCAAATATTCATGATAAACCTTGCAGGCAGGACATTGGAGATCGCTGTATTCAACAAGGATATTTTTTTTATCAACTGACCAGGTGATATTATCTGTTGGTTTAAGTGTATTGAGTTGAGGAAAGACAGTTTGGACAGGCTTTGAGGTGAATTGATAAGCTGCAAAAAGAAAAACGGCTATGCCAATAACTGATGCTGCAATCACCCATTTTTGCGTATTCATGGCTTTCATTATATCCGAAACAACCGTGAAATTAAAGGCCGTGCATCACCTAAACAGAGAGCATTGATTGTAACTGTATATTGATCCGTTTTTGTCGATTGCGTAAGCCAATAACATATCATAAACCTCTACTTTTTTGTATGAGCCATTTTTTTGTAAAATATTCAATTTTGTTTTAAATGGTGCAATATTGTATTTTTTTCGATATCCTTCAAGTGTTTTTGGGAGTTTGTGATCGGCATAGTATGGCTGTGAAGGCAAAAATGCTGCAAAAACCTTCATAGCATCTTCTACATTGCGTACTTTTTGAGTTCCCTGTTTGTAGAAAAGCCATTTGCCACAAGTAGGGTCTGATTTACGGTATTTGTACCATCCATATATGCTGGTGAAAAAAATAAGAAAAATGACAAGAACTACATATCGCTTTTTTAACGTTTTAAAACGTGTTTTCATAGTAAAAAGCCAAGTAGTATGAGTCCGATCGGAAATGCGTAAAATCCCCAAGGGGTGCTGCCCGGAGGAGTACCATTTATGGTGATACTGTTTTGATCTGCATAAGTCACGCCAGGCATGGGTGTCGCAGTGACGTATATAATTTCCTGTGTTGGTTTAGGTAAATAGACATATACCATTTGTGTATTGTTTGTAGAGTTTGATTGAGCAGATTGTTGAGATGAGTTATTTGAAGTTGTTGATTGTGATTGAGATTGGTTGTCAGGTACAGGAGTGTTGGTCGTGGCAAACAGTGAATTGTCCTGATTATTGTTTGAGGGGGTTGTGGGTGCGGGAGTATTGGTAGGTGTAGACTGCTCTTGTGCGCAGACACTTCCCACGAGGTTTGGATCAAGATATTTTGCGACATCTGCAATATGAAAAGAAGGTATGATCGAAGATACATCCATGCCACACGGATGTCCCTGATGAGGACTGGATTTACTCCCCTTTTGATATACATTACCATTCATCACATAGAGACAACGTGAGTCGCTTGCTATGCTGGAGCTTGCTACACATGAACTTTGCGCCTTGGCATTTGTTTTGAAAATCGTGTATAAGCCGACAATAAGAAAAGGAACAAGAAAAGAATTGACAATGATAAGAGTTTTTTTATTTCTAACACTCTGAAGAATCTGCTGCATATTTTGCATTATATATAATCCGTTTGTTTTTTAAATCAGGTAGTTGATAAAAAATTGCAACCATTTCTGGTAATCGTTTGTATCCACTGTGTTGTTGTTATCAAAATCTGCTGATTTGCAGTTGCTGAGTGACGGTAAAACGCGTTGTTGCAGGATGCCTACCCAGCAAATATAGTCAAGCAAATCTATTTTGTCGTCACATGTTGCATCTCCTTGTATTTTCAAGGCGCAGGTGCCAGGGGTGATGGGTATGGTAGGTATAGGAGTGTTGGTCGGAGTCGGTGGGATTGGAGTAGGTGTGGCAGTGGCAGCGGGCGCTGAAGTAGCAGTGGGAATTTGTGTACTGGTTGGAGCAGGTGTATTTGTCGGGTACGGGGTAGGCGTATTGGTTGGGGTTTGGGTGCATATATCAGCAAAAAAATTGGGAGTCAGGTATCGGGGGATGTCGTTTGTGTGAAAGCTCGGGATGATTGAGGTGATATCCATTCCACAAGGATGTCCTTTGTGTGGACTCGATCGAGATCCTTTTTTGTATACACGATTGCTGAGGATGTAGAGACAATTTGCGTTGGCTGCTACTTCATCGCGTGTCAGACAGCTTTGTGCATATGAAGGTTGAGGAACGAGAATGTAAAGACTAAATAAGCTCAAACACACCACTATCATCCGCCATTGTGATAATCGCATAGATCATTTTACTATACTTTTTGAGTCGAAAAAATGAGGTTGTTGAACTGAGTATGTTGTATATGAATTGAGAAACAATAATTGAAATATCGATATTATCTTGCTACGTTAGCTAAGGATATTGGATCATTTTGGAACGAAGTTCGATCGAGAGAACAGCCAGAGGTTTAATGTCCTTTTTCATATTAGGTAGGAATTTGCGATGTGAGTAATGTAAGTAGTGCGGATTTATCTGTGTCATGTGAACTGAAAAAGAGATGTGGACGATCTTCAAAACGTGCATCTAATAGCTTCTTTTCCTCTTCGGAAAGTAAATCAACCTTGTTTAACACAAGAATTTGAGGTTTACTCTCCATCTTGAGATCTGTCAAAATATCATCCACTGTCCTTATTTTCTGCATGATGTGGGCGTCTGAAGCATCTACAACATGCAAAAGGATGTCTGCATGCAAAGAAGCCAGAAGTGTGGATTTGAAGGCTGAGATAAGCTCTGGAGGCAATTTCTGGATGAAGCCGATTGTGTCTGAAAGAAGCACTGTTTTTTGTGTACTCGGTAGATAGAGTTTGCCGGTGACATTGTCGAGTGTCGCAAACAGTCTGTCCTCTGCCCGTTTGTCCTTTTTGGTCAGTTTGTTAAAAAGAGTTGTTTTTCCTGCATTGGTATAGCCCACGATGGCAATAGTCTTGCACCCTGATTGTGCGCGTTTTTGAATTTGTGTGAGACGCAGACGTTCATTTTCCTTTATTTTTGTATCAATTTGTTTTAAGCTGTCTCGCCAGTGCCGCTTCATGAGCTCGACATTGGTCTCCCCTATTCCTCGTGCGCCGATGCCGCCGGTTTGTCTGCCCAGCTGCTCCGAAAGTCCGTACATACGAGGGCCCATATGCTCCATTCGCGCACGTTCGATCTGAAGTTTGGCTTCTGCGGTGTGCGCATGTTTTTGAAAAATATTGAGTATGAGATCTATGCGATCCCAGACCTCGATGAGTGGATTTACTGTCCAGAATGCTTTGGTGAGCCGGAAAATCTGAGCAGTTGAGATGATGCCGTTTACGATGACAGCGTCTATATCGAGCTCTTTGACCATCTGGGTGATCTCCTCTGTCTTGCCGGTGCCGATATATGTGGCAGGATGCGGATGGGCGCGGCGCTGGATGATCTTGATGATCTCTCCCCTACCGTAGGTGTCGATGAGCGATATTGTTTCGTGGAGGTTTTCTTCTCCTTCTTGTCTTGTGATGGTTGGTGGAACGACATCGACGAGAATAAAACGTTTTTGTGACATGCTGATATTATAATTCATCTCTTTCCAACAACCGTTATGATAAAATATACCTTTTTTCAAAGTATGTCCAGGCGATCCTATAGCTCTTCACCTTCACGTTTACCCTATGAGTTTGATGACTCAATAAAAGATCAGGTGTATGAGAGAAGTGACGGAATGTGTGAAGAGTGTGGTAAGCGTCCCGGTGTGCAATATCACCATATCATATCAGTTGCATATGGACGTGATTTTGGTTATGACCCCCGTGAAATAAAGTCGGCTGAAAACTGTATGTATGTTTGCGGTGAATGTCATTTCATTCTTGATGAGTATTCCCGTTTATAATATATCTTCATGTCGCATTCGATAGATGTTGTAAAAACACTCATCGGTCTTTCGTTTGATCATCTGGAAAGTGCTGATGGCGCACGAAAAGATGATAATGTCGCAAAGGAAAGAATGATGTGTCTACAAGCCGTTATTCTTTTTCAATCTGCAATGGAAGCGCTTATAAACGAAGAAATAGCCTCGCATCCCCTCTTGCAATCAGTCAAGCGTGAAGAGGCGAAGTTAAATACTACTTTCAAATCTCTCTCATTTCGCAATAAATGGATACATGTATTTGACGTGCTGAGGATCACCAAGCGATCAGATCTGGAAGCGTACCTCGATTTTTATTCGAGATACCGCGTGCCGATCACTCATGCAAAAAGCAGATTTATCTCGCTGGAAAAGTATACCTATGGAAATGTGAAAAAAGGTATTGAGTCGGGTGTAAAGGTGATGAAAATATTAAAGGAAAGTTTGGTATACTAAGCAGGTTAATTTATTTAGTAAAAATCATATGTCTGGAACAAATACACCTGAACATTTTTTAGGTAAAGTAAAAGTATCTGAAGCATTTGCAGCACTTGATTTATCATTTAATCCTGCAAATCCAATGAGTGTCCAGTTGGTTTGGCATCGAGATCCAGCTGACCAATCAAATGGATTTTCAACTAAACCTGTAATAAATGTTACAGCAGTCTCTGAAAGTAGCGATCTTGGACAATTTCTGAATGACATGAGAGAAGGCGCAGATAGATACGAGACAATATTTGAACAGATAAATAATCTGCAGCAGAATGTTTAATATCAGTCTTGGTGTGTATCGTTAAGATTTTTTATCTGTCTGTATAGAAATCTGATTGAGCAACAGAATAGCCCCTATCAGGAGCACGATGCCTACTATCTGAGCTGTGTTTAGAGTCTGCGGCTCGCCGTAGGGATTCAGTGAGGTGATGCCGATGATCACACTGACTAATGGAAAAACAAGTTCGACTATCGATGAGACTTTTGCCTCTGTTTTTTGAAGCCCTTTATAGTATATATATATTGCGGCAGTTCCTCCGGTCACGAGCGCGATCACCAGAAAGCGCCATACTTCGTTCCACCCCAGATGCATGACATCATATGTCTGCCCGAGCGCATATGCTGCAATGACGGCGACAGGAATCGCAGCAAGATATCTGAGCGCTGCAGCTGTCGAAAAAGAAACATCATGTAACAGATTTTTGCTGAGTATCGTGCCTGCTCCCCAGCAAAGAGGCGCGGCAATGGCAAGTATAAAGACCAGTGTTTTGCCACTGAGGGCAAGTTGCGGCATACTCCATCCGAAACCGATGAGATAACTGCCGATGCACGCCATGAGAGCGATACCCAAAAATCGCACAGTGATTTTTTCTTTCAGGAAAAGCCATGCCAGTGTGATAGCAAATATCGGTTGTAATTTCAGTAGTAAAAGAGGTGTGATGAAGTCTTTGGCGGCAAAACTTTTTGCAAGAGCTTGCGTGAAGAAAATGGTGCCTCCTACACTGCTTATAGCTGCGAGGGCAATCAGATTTATCCAGCTTTTGGATGACAGTTTTTTGACTGCTGACCAGTCGCGGATAAGAAATGGTAAAAGGGCGATGAGTCCTATGACATGTTCGATCAGGATGATCAAAGCTGCCGGAATGCTAAATGTTAACTGGGTACGAAATATCGCGTCGATAGCCCAAAGACTTGCCGCGATCATGATGAGAATAGTGCCGGACATATGAGTTTTTAATGTTTATAAATCAGCTGATTAGGTTTTAGGTGTTAGGTTATAGTTTCATTGTTGATACGTAAAAGTGAAAAGGGATTATCTGAATAGTGCAACTTGAAACGATTTTATAATTAAGATTTAAGAAATAAAAAAATAATCTTCTTTCTACTTTCTTAATTCTTCATTTGTCATTAAATAATCGATATCGGAAATTCTTAATGAGATATTAAGACAGATTATTTTTTTTCAGGGAGTTTTTATGTAGAAGCGGGCAGGCAGAGTATATTTTTCCATCACACTACTCTCCCCTTCTTCTATCCGGACTATACCGTCGGCTCCGGAGTCGCATATGCTCACCGGATCATGCGTTGATACTATCTCAGCTCGCGGGCTTTACCGCCGATCGGGAATTTCCTGCGCTTGCAGGATCACCCTACCCTGAAGGTTATCAAAGTATAGAGGGTGCTCTCTCCAATGGCAAGATTGATTTTTAATGAAATTCAAACAAAAAGATGATACAATTGTGCCAAATGCCTATTGATATTTACATACCTCCATCACAGTATTGTCTCAATGTTGAGAGTAGAAAAATACCGTATCAGCCACTCGAAGAGAAAGGTTTTGCATGTAAAACACGTTTTCAATTGCCAGGCCCGGTGAATGGAAAAGAAGAAGTGGTTAATTACGATCAATATCAAGGAGTTTGCCCACGAACTGACGATTTGGGGGAAAATCCACTGTATACGGTGGCTTATTTTGTGGATCAGGATGGAAAGATCATTCATATAGTATTAGACACACCTTGTGTTGAAGAAGGATATAATACACCGTACATAACTGAGAGTGGCAGTATTGGCTTTCGTTAATTTTAGATTATGAACAAATACATTGCTGAGGCAGTCGGAACTTTTTTTCTTACTTTTATCGTCGGGGTATCGCTTGCAGGACAGTTTCCGCTCCCCACTCCCCTACTCGCTGCTCTCACTCTCATGGTATTTGTATATACGACTGGAGTCATTTCAGGTACGCATATCAATCCGGCGGTGACAATAGCACTTTTAACACACAAAAAGATTGCGCTGTTTGAAGCTCTTATTTATATCATTGCGCAGGGTATCGGGGCGTTTGCAGCTTCCATCCTGATTTCCGAATGGGGTCTCAAGACTGCGAGTCTCAATCAGAGTGATGCGATGTATATAGGCGTCGCAGAGGCTATAGGGGCGCTCCTATTTGGATACGGGATTTACTCAGTCGCATCTGGTCAGGTAAAAAAATCTATGAGTGGCGTCGTGATAGGTTTTTCTCTCCTTTTGGGAGTTGGGGTTTCTGCACTGATGGGTGCAAATGGTGTTCTGAATCCGGCAGTAGCTTTTGGCATCGGATCATTCAACATCATGTATGTCAGCGGACCTATTGTCGGGATGGTTGTCGGCATGTGGCTTCGTCGCTTGTTGGCAGATACAAAGGTTGTTCATGATTAAGTTGTACTTTTAGCACACGTATGATGATAGTAGAATGTCGTGCAGGTAGAAATATAAAAATTGAAGCCAGTTATTCAGGAGATGGATGGCCGGACCTGAAAATCATCGGTATTGATACACAACCTGAACGGAAATATCTGGGTATGGCAGGTAAAGGTCAATCGCAACTTATTGCAGATTGTTCTCGATGTGTTGGTGATCTCAGTCGTCTTTGTGATTTAACCTATGTCACCATTCAAGATCTATCTCCTCAAACTACTCCAGATGCTACATAGCTCTATTTCTTCATTTTGATTTGATATAATCGTAAGAAAGTTCTTTTGGCTAATCGCTTTTGGTTGTCAGTATAGTAATCGGTCTAAAGTCTATCGTCTCATGTCAAAAGTCTAAAAAAACAGGAGGAGTCGCAAGGCAGGCCTATGGCGCAGACTAGGAAAGCTTGCCGTGTTGAATAACGCGGTCTGTTGGGTCGTAAGACCCTCGCGAGTTCGCCACAGTCATTCGACGTGGCGTCCCGTCGCATGACGGGACGAATCTCAACATACTATATGTATCAGTACGTTTACATATTATTACTTGCTAATGGTGATTTGTATAAAGGTTGTACAAGTGATTTAAAAAAAGATTAAGCCATCATGAAGAAGGACTTGTCGCCTCAACAAAATCATTTCTTCCCGCAAAGTTGATAGGTTATGAGGCTTATATGAAAAAATCTGACGCAGCAAGGAGAGAATTATTTTTAAAGACTACTGAAGGTATGAGATTGCTGAAATAGCAATACCGAGATATACTACAGGAATTGTAGATCTCTATATAGGAGGAGTCGCCTAGTTGGCCTATGGCGCAGACCTGGAAAGTCTGTTGGGTCGTAAGACCCTCGCGAGTTCGAATCTCGCCTCCTCCGCAAAATTGAAAATTGGAATGAGAAGCCGAACTAGTATTGCTCGACAAGGTCGCAGGAGCAAGGGTACTTCCACTGCGTCATTGGCCACGATGCTAACAAGAGTAAGATTTGGAGTTTTGGAGAAACGGAAGGAGATAATGTATCAGTATGGAGTAAGGATGGTGCTACTTCAGAAATAAATTGCGAGTTGTTTTGTACAACTCACAATAGGCAAGGGCAAATGCTAGGTCGTCAACCTCCCGGGAAATCAGTTTATGGATGATCTAAAGAAATTTAAACAATACTTTAATAGAGACTTCTGGCGCGCTTTTCAGAATAAACAGTCCTTTTTTAATCTACCCGAAAGCAAAACCGAGAAGGATTCTTTTGTAGAAAAATTGTATAGTGAAATTGAAGAACGGAGATATTATCCATCTGTTCCTAATTGCTTCATTGATCGAGACAAGGGCAATGGAGTTACTCGAATTGTCCCAGTTTTCACCCTGAAAGATTATTGCGTTTATTATTATTGTATTAAGAAAATTGAGGACAAAATCGCTTACAATCGAGTTGAAAATACTTTTGGAGGGTGGACTTTAGGTGGATTGATGAGAAAGAGTGAAGACGATGAAATGGAGAAGAAACGAAAAAATTTTAACCGCTATGAGGATTTTCTCGCCGAATTGCACGGCATATCAGTTAGTGAATATTCTTTCAATCCAACAGCTTGGTCTAGGGCATATGGAGATTTGAATGCGAAACTATATGCTACCGCTAAAGCAAGAAATTTTAAATTTGTTGCGGAGTTAGACATTGCCAACTACTACGATTCAATCCGTTTGGATATTATAGATACCCACGTCCCTTACGCTTTGCTCCAGTGACGTGGTACTGATTC
>CAZNUT010000017.1:0-24791 GCA_964576365.1 uncultured Gammaproteobacteria bacterium | reverse complement strand
GCTCCTGTTGTTGCTGATACATTTATCTGATTTGCAGTACCGGTGACTGAGGTGACACCGGTGTTTATAAGCGCTCCATTACTTAACCCCAATCCATATCCAGTAAGATCTGTGATGTAATCACTATTTAAGGATATTCCTCCTGAGATGACAGCTGTTGTACCTACTCGTACTGCACCAGCTACATCAAGCATGTATGAGGGAGAGGTGGTACCGATGCCGACATTGCCGGAATTATTTACATATAATCCCGTCAATCCCGTGCCACCTCTCAACCATGCAGTACCCGCTACATCAAGAAGCGCGCCAGGATTTGATTGACCGATACCTACCACTGATCCTGTATCAAGAATCAAGCCTGAAGTGATGGTATTTGAATCAACAAATCGAGCGATATAATTTGCCACTCCACCGGTAGCATCGATACTTCCTAACCCAGATACAGATGCGCAGATCCATACACTTCCATTCCAAGAAAGCACTTCATTAGCGCTACATCCTGAAAGCAATCTTAATCCCGAACCATCTACTTGAAGACCGGAGAACGATGCAGTGATACCAGATCCTACCGTGGCCAATCTCACTCCTAACATATTTGCAGAAACAGTCAAACCATTCCCCATAAACTCAGAGATCGTGTCTCCGCCTATCGTGAGTGCACCAAACTGAACAGTTGAATCTGTACCAATTGATTGAGGAAGAGAGAAAGTCACGCCACCGGTCGTACTTGAGACAATCACTTGATTTGCAGTGCCGGTGACTGAGGTGACCCCCAAATTTCTTATAGTAAAAATCCCACCCGAATTTGAGACACCTATGCCTGCACCTGATGTGGTGAAGGTTGCTGTAGATCCTGATGAGATGGTTGTTGGTATTACTCCATCTGTTAAGACAAAGTTACTAAATCCTGAAGGTATAGAGACGTTTGAAACACTCGCTATCCGCCCCTGCGCATCAACATGGAAAACAGGTACTTGAGTCGCAGATCCATATGTTCCTGAAACAACGCCAGTATTATTAAGACCCAGTGTCCCTCCTGCATTTGATAGACCAGTGCCTGTAAAATCACTTATATAATCTCCGTTCAAAGATATACCGCCTCCTACAATCGCCGTAGTACCGATACCCACAGCCCCATTGACATCAAGCGAATATGCGGGAGCGCTTGTACCAATACCAACTCGATCGTTGGTCGGATCAAAATACAAAGAGGATTTGCCAGAAAGGGATGAAGACCCAGACCAATAGGTCAGATATCCAAATGATGGCGCTCCTGTTTTTGTCACACCTCCAATACCTGAAATAGATGTACATGCCCAAGCAGCGCCAGTCCAGGACAATACTTCATTTGAATTACACGATCTGAGCATGCTCACCTGACCGGATGAAAATTCCAGACCAGAACCTGATGCTAAATTTAACGAAAGCGTATTTGAACTCACAGTCAAACCATTACCGACGAACTCCGAAATAGTATCTCCCCCTATTGTAAGGGCACCAAATTGTACCGTTGATGAAGTAGCGATATCTTGTGGAAGAGAAAGTGTAATTGCCCCTATATTTTGCGAAACAGAAACACGATTTGCTGTTCCTGAGAGAGAAGTAACACCAGCATTATTTATAGTCAAAGTGCTGCCTGATTGAGATACTCCAATACCGATCCCACCTGTAAATGTAGCTGTATTTCCTGAAGAAATAGTAGCGGCAGTAGAACCATTACTCACTATCCAATTCGCAAAACCAGATGGTATTGCAACGTTGGTCACACTTGAAATTCTTCCTTTAGAATCTACTGTAAAAACTGGAACAAGACTTGATGAACCATAAGTGCCAGCAGTAACTCCGGTGGTTGACAACGCAATATTTGCTTCATTTGCTGGAGATGCCGTCAGGGTGAAGTCTGATCCAAAATCAGTCGTGTCAACATTTGAACCTACCGCAACATCATTATTTTCCACGTTGATAACAGCGCTTGTTGCGCCGCTATCACTCGCACACTCCCACAAAAACAGAGAACTATTCCATTTCAAAATTTGCCCGTTAGCGCATCCAGCGAGCAAGCGCAATCCTGATCCATCCACTTGCAAACCCGAAAAAGAACCAGTTGCCCCGCTACCCGATGTCGCGATACGCACGCCTATACCATTGTTTGTGACAGTGATTCCCTGCCCTTGTAAACTATTTATAAATTGATTGCCGACCACGATGCCTCCGCCAAAAAAAGCCGTTTGAGACACTCCAAGATTGCCCGCTACATCAAGCGCATAGGAAGGAGTTGTTGTTCCGATTCCTAATCTGCCGGTTGATGGATCAAAAAACAATGTAGAAATACCTGTAATCGAGTTTGCGCCGGACCAGTATGTTAAATAACCTGTTGACGGGCTTCCCGTTTTAGTGATTCCACCAACACCACTGATAGAGGCGCAATTCCAAGAAGTGCCATTCCAAGCCAAGACTTCATTTGTCGCACAGGATCTGAGCATGCTCACCTGACCGGATGAAAATTCCAAACCAGAACCTGATGCTAAATTTAACAAAAGCGTATTTGAACTCACAGTCAAACCATTGCCCACCAATTCGGTAACTGCATCACCCCCGAGCGTGATTCCACCGGAAAAAGTAGCTGTACCTGAAACTGTCAAACTACCCAAAGTCCCTACCCCCGTAATACCTGTATAACTTCCTGAAATCTGTGCCGAAGGCAAACTGCCAGTAAAAGACAAACTGCTCAAGTCAAGAGTCCCAGACGAAAGAGTGCCGGTATTGTCTGTATCAAAAATATATGCTTCGATATCAGACTCTGAAATAGTAGATGAAGAACTGCTACTTGAGGAGGTTGTGCTGATGCCAGTTACCGAAACCTTAATAGAATTTCCATCTTTGCTGATGGCGATATTGTCACCAGCTTTGATATCGACTTCTCCTGTAAGATCATTAATATTTTGTACTCCGGAACTGTCTACGTCACTCACACTTATTGTAGGTTTTTGCGGATCACCTGAAATACTGATACCGTTACCAGCGTTGATTTCGTACACAACATTTGGAGCAGTGATATCTTTTTCAAAAATTACAGGCGCGGTAAAAAGCGTATCCAGCTTAAAAGCAATGGTGATATCTTCAGCGAGTTTTTTCAAATCAAACTCACCAAGTACTTGATTTAAATTTCCTTCGCTCAACTTGCTTGTATTTCGAGCCATTGCTCGCTGTTCAGCAGTTGTTTGAATATTTGAATACGAATCTAATATTGTTTTCTTGAAGTCTTTATAGAATAAACTTGTTAAAAAAATAACTACAAATAACGATGAAAAAGTAGTGAGTGCGTAGACTCTGAAGGTTGTATTTTTTTTCTTATTTAGATTGTTATGAATGCCCAAATTATATTTAAACCCTGGTAACATAAAACACTTTTTTTATCTCAAAAATAGACTTAAAAATCATTATTACAGATATTTTTTTACAAAGCAATATATATATACAGTAAGAAAATTACTGCTTGTTGCACCGATCCAAAAACAGACACCTTATTTATCTCAAAACAAAGCGGTCGCTTTTTACCAAAAAATGTCTGAAAAAAATAAAAATTCAAGCCTTCAAATATCCTGTTTCGAATACTAAATCCCACTAGATACATGGTTTGCACAAAATAACTTTTTTTAAAATTTGTATCTGAGAGTATATTTGTTTATTTTGAACTTCAAATTGTGTATCGGTATGTCGTATTTCTAGCTGAATGATTTTGCTTGCAGCTACAAACTATATTTAAATTTGAAATAACTGTTTTTTTTGTATTAGAATGAAAGTGACCATGGGTCAATATTTTTTTTGGTGGAGGGTAGTTTTGGTAAGTGGAGTTGTCTTTTTCTATTTGCTAGGACCACCTGTTCACGCACAGAACCCTTTTGGTATAGCCACCAACGTTCCCATCGATAACCCTCGGGTGCAAGATGGGTATATTGTTGTGGCAAAAAATAATACCTTTACTCTCTCAAATGAGGCGTACCAAACAGAGATGATAGGAGTCATAAACCAACAATCTGCCATAGAGATACGGTTTAAAAATCAGACAAATACCTATCCTGTTGTTACAAGCGGACAAGCTTATATGATGGTCTCTGTCTCAAATGGCGAGATTAGAAAAGGCGACTATATCACTTCATCTCCTATTGAAGGCATCGGTATGAAAGCTACAGTTCCCGGACAGGTCATTGGAATAGCTTTAGAAGATATGACGGCGACAAATGAAAACAAAGTGGATAAATTGAGAGTAGCAATACAATCTGATTACTTTATGAATCCACTTTTCCAAGTAGGCCCACAAAGCAGTGTAAAAGTGAATTTTAATAAATTATTTGCCCCTCAAAATGAACAAATGGTGATTCGATACATGGTGGGAGGCGGAATATTTTTGACAAGTTTGATTTTCTGCCTCTTTTATTTTGGTAGGCTATCATTAAAGGGAGTCGAAGCATTAGGAAGAAATCCCTTAGCATCCTCAAAAATACAAATCGGTATCGTACTCAATGTCATTATGGGTATAGCAATTTGTTTTGTTGCTTTTGGGGCTGCACTTTATATTATTCGTTATTTATAGCATATGCCAAACATACCGACAGAATATATCAACTTTATTTTCTGGATGACGCCAATCCTTAGCATTTTATTTAATATCGTATTTGTCCTTATTGTCAGTCATCTTTTGCGGGGCAAAAACACATCCTCTCCTGTCAATCTCCATATCGATGAAAAAATAGCTGACAATATCAAACTTGCAGAATTTCAAGCTACAGAACTTATGAAAGATGCTTCTTTCCGAGCAAAAAAAATTATCGAAGAAGCGGGAATGATAAAAGAATCTCTCGAACAAAGACTTGACCGTTCTCTTGAAGAAATGAATACAGGCCTGGTGCAAAAACTTGAGCAGGAAGAAGGACGCATCATCGATCAATTTAAAAAACTATTTGGAACTCTTACGCAGACATATCAAACCGAAGGGTCACGTATTTCGGAACAATTTAAAGATGAAGGAGATACGATGGTTAAAACATTTATTCAGTCAATCCATGCAGAAATAAATTCCGTTCGTGAAAAAATATTTTCCCGGATTGATACAAAGCTCGCTTTAATCGAAGAAGATTTAGGCAAATATCGAGAGCAGCAATATGAAAAACTCAATCAGAACGTCATGAACACTGCAAAAGATACTCTTATATTTTATTTAAAAGATGCACTGACGTATGAATTACATGAGGATATCGTTTTTAAGTCTTTAGAAAAATATAAAGGTGGCTATTCCCAAAAAAATTCTGACGTGACATAATATGGAAAATCTACACAAACAGGTCATTACTCTAACACAACTCAGAGAGATCATTCAGCAATTGCGACAACTACATGATTCGTTGTATAAAAATCAAAATGCAACACCTCAAGAATTGATAGAAACCCAACTCCCCGTCTATCTGGTTGAATATTTACAATTAGCTGCCCGTGAATCTCAAGTAAATATTAAAGATATTAAATCATTGCAATTGCTTATCGATAAAGTCCGTCAAGAACTCGAAAAAACACCAGTTGCAGAATTAAAAATTGGCTTTACACCTTCCTATAAAACAGTGGCAAAAATAGCCAACTGGTGGAGAGAATGGCTCAAACAATTTGTAGTTGTTTCCATTATTATTGATGAACAGGTTATTGCCGGAGTACAGGTAAGTTACAACGGTACGTTCGGAGACCATACCTTGCGCAGATGGTTTGATCAAAAAGGAATTGAATTTGTAGAAAAGGCTGTGCAGTAAAAGTTTGGCGAATTCGCATAAATACTCAGGAAAGAGTATCTCATTTCAAATGTTTTATTATCCATGACTGAAAAATGAATTTGTTTTACATTTCATTCTTATTTCTTAATTCATAATGCACCAATTAATAACTATACACTTTATAAATCCATCCCATGTTTGAAGAATATCTAAATAAGACTGGAGAATACGGCACTATTACCGCGATTGAATATCCGCTCATTACGGTGCGGGGGCTCCCCCATGCCCACCCTAATGAAATGCTGATTTTTGAAAATGGTTATATTGGGCAGGTCTATGATATCGACAAAAGCATCATACACGCGTTGATTTTTTCTCAGAAATCTGTTGAACTTCACTCTCGTGTTACTCGCACAAACATCACCATGTCAGTCCCAGTAAATGATGATTTACTTGGAAATATCGTAGATCCCTTAGGTAATATCATAGGATACGTATCACCTCAACATACCCATAAAAAAACTGTCTTGCGTCAAGTTTATGCTGAGGCTCCAGGAATATCCAAAAGAACACCTATTAAAAAACCTTTACTGACTGGTGTAACTAAAATTGATCTTCTTATACCACTCGGAAAAGGTCAACGTGAACTTATCATCGGGGACGTCAAAACAGGAAAAACAATGTTTTTATTACGGACGATTGTAAATCAAATTAAATATGAAAATACCTTTGTCATATATGCAGCCATTGCAAAGAAAAAAACTGAAATTATGACTCTTGCTCAATTTTTTAAAGATGAAAATGTGAAAGATAAAACAATCATTGTCGCCACACAAGCTGCCGATATCGCAAGCTCAGTTTTTCTTACACCATATACTGCGATGACAATTGGTGAGTATTTTGTTGAACAAGGACACGATGTGCTAGTCGTCTTTGATGACCTTACAAATCATGCACAGCGTTACCGAGAAATCGCTTTGAAGAGTCGTAGGTTCCCTGGTAGAGAATCATATCCAGGAGATATTTTCTATACACATGCGAGTTTGCTCGAAAGGGCAGGAAATTATGTGCATCCCGAAAAAGGATCAATCTCTCTTACCTGTCTGCCGGTTGCTATGACAACTGAAGGCGATATCACGGGCTACATATCTACCAACATTATGAGTATGACAGACGGACACATTTTCTTTGATAGCGATATTTATAATCGTGGCGAAAGACCTGCGGTTAACATTCCTCTTTCAGTTACCCGCGTAGGCCGTCAAACCCAAAATGCGTTAGCTCAGGAAGTTACCCGTACTATTTTATCCTCTATTGCAGAATATGAAAAAATCAAAAATATCGCTTATTTAGGCTCCGAACTTTCTGAGGTTTCTAAATTTATTCTCAAGCGTGGCGAATCGCTCATGAATCTCCTCCATCAAGACTTAGCAGTTTCGTTGCCGCACGAAGTACAAATGTTACTTTTTGGATTAGTATGGCTAGATAAAATTGATCTTTCAAAAGAAAAATCATATGAACAATTCCTCCCGGGACTTATGAAGTTATATGAAAATAACAACCTATTAACACTTATGAAGGATTTGCTTGAAAAACCCACACTTAAAGAATTTCTTCAAGGACTGGGCACTCAAGAACAATTACTCTCATTATGCAAAATCGAAAAGAAATAGGCCAAAATCGCGATTTTCTTGACACGTTGAAATCTCTTGCTATGGCTTATGAAGACATTTCAATCATCAAGATGCAACAAACCCGTAATACTATTCTTCAAGCTCGTATTTATATTTCACGACTAAAAGAAATATTGGAATCAATCCAAAAAGAAGATTTACTATCAAATTTGGATATACATAAAGCCTCGAAAAAAAAAGAACTCGCCACTGTGATTATCACTGCAAACACCAAATTTCACGGTGATATCGTCCGACAAGTTTTTGACTCTTTCAGCCACTCAAATCGTGAAGTAGGAGACGTGTATTTACTTGGCAATCTCGGTAAAGAATTTTTATATGAATACGACAAATCAATAAAATACATCTCTGTTCCCGTCTCTGATCTTGACATATCGATGAAAGAGTTAAAGCCATTTCTCACTGAGCTTTTAAATTATAAAAAAATCGACGTGTATTATGCTATTTTCAAAAATCTTGTACTGCAAGAAGCTCATTATTCTGATATAGCAAATATTGATTTACTTTCAGAAGAAGAAATAGAAGAAATAAAAAAAAATCACGAACGTTCACATTTTCTTTTTGAACCTACGGTAAAAGATATCCATGCATTTGTAAATGATAATGCCGTCGGCTTGCTTCTTTTGCAGACAGTGTACGAAACGCAGCTTGCCAGATTTGCCTCTCGTATGAAAGCGATGGACGCACTAATCCAAAAAATTGATGATGACACATTAAAACTCAATCAATTAGAACACCGTATTACCAGAAGGATTGAAAATACAAAACAGCAAGAACGTCTTACCGGTATTACATTGTGGTAATGTTATATTATGGATCAACAAACAGGAACTGTCGTCGGCATTAAAGGTCATATCGTAGAGGTAGAATATCATAACGAACCTCCTTCGATGAAAGATCTTTACGTGACTGAAGGAAATGAAAAAATATTACTTGAAGTATATGCCTCAGCCTCTGAAAAATCAGTCTATTGTATTGGACTTACTTCACTAAATACTCTGTTTCGTGGCGAAACTGTAATCAATACCAAAAAATCGTTGGAAATCCCTGTAGGCAAAGAACTTCTTGGTCGGGCAATCAATATTTTCGGCGAAACAATTGACGGCAAAGAAGGACTAAAAGTAACAGCAACGTATCCTTTTTATCATCAAAAACGGAATTATGATGTCAGCATTCCTCATGAAATCCTTGAGACCGGAATTAAGACGGTGGATTTCTTTACTCCTCTTTTGAAAGGGGGTAAAATCGGATTTTTCGGGGGTGCTGGTGTGGGTAAAACAGTTTTGCTCACAGAAATCATTCATAATATTATTTCTACTGAAAAGGGTTCGCATGTTTCACTTTTTGCGGGCATTGGAGAGCGTAGTCGAGAAGGTCAGGAGCTCTATGCTGCTTTGGAAGAAACAGGCGTGCTTTCTTCCGTCGTACTTTTAATGGGAGAAATGAGTCGCAATCCTGCAGTACGTTTCCGAACTGCATTTGGTGGCATAGCTCTGGCTGAATATTTCAGAGATGAAATGAAAAATAATGTACTTTTTTTTATTGATAACATGTACCGTTTTGCTCAAGCAGGATATGAACTTGGCACCCTTATGAGCACTATACCGTCAGAAGGAGGCTATCAAGTAACACTTTCTTCAGAAGCAGCAGAACTTCACGAACGTTTAACATCTACCAAAGATGCCGCTATTACAACCTTTGAAACAGTATACATTCCTTCTGATGACATCACTGATCCTGGCGTACAGGCTATCCTGCCCTATCTTGATGCACGCGTGGTACTTTCACGTCAGGTATATCAGGAAGGAAGATTTCCCGCAATAGATATTCTCAGTTCTTACTCAAGCGCTATGAATCCTCAAATTGCAGGATCAGAACATTTTGGTATATATCTCGAAACACTCAAATTATTAAAAGAATCAATCAAACTTGAAAGAATAGCTTCTTTGCTTGGTGAATCAGAATTATCAAAAGAAAATCAAATTCTTTACAAACGAGCGAAAATGATAAAAAATTATATGACTCAACGCTTTGCAACAACCTCAAGTACTTCAAAATCTACCTCAACTTTTGTTAAAAGACAGGATACTATTACTGACGTCAAAACGATACTCGAAGGTGGATGTGATAAATACCCAATAGAACTTTTGCAATATATCAAATCTCTTAAGGATATCACCGGATAAAGCAAGTCAAACAATATATTAAATCGGATTTAACCTAAAGAATAAAGAAATTATTGGTACATTCGAGACTTCTGTTATTTTTACTTTTAAATGAATATAAAGTAGTGATGTAATGTATGAATCCTCAAGATAATGCTACACCGATACAAATACAAGCTAATGAACTTCTTCATATCATCATTCTCGCTCCAGAAAAGGTTATCTTCGATGGAGAAGCTTTGGCGCTTACATGCATCAATGCAGAAGGCCAACTTGATATTTTACCATTCCATGCTAATTTTATTTCGCTTATATTTGATAAAGTTTTTATAAAAACAAAGGAAGGAGAACAAAAAGAAATAGCAGTCGGAGATGCACTTCTAAAACAGATGAGCAACGAAATCACCATACTTACCAATGTCAATTTGAATGAGTACGATGAGCTAATTGAACAAAAATCAAAAAAGTAAATGCAGAATATTTTTTTACTTTCAGAAGGTTTTCTCCTCTTGGAACGTTGCTTTTAGCAAAGATGGGCATAAACAACTTTTACTCAGAACGTTCTCAAAACATAACGAGTTAAACTTTTTTCTCTTTTAACTCGTTCTCGTAAACTGACTATTAAATAGATCTACTCAAGACTTTACCTTGCCTCAGGAGATGCGTCTTTCGGCAACTCAATTTTAGGCTCAACAACTGCTGCTGGAGGCGTGGGTAAATTGAGCTGATCAGTCTCTTGTACTTGTGTTGTTCGCTGCTGCTGAGCTGCCTGTTCACGGGCTTGCTGTTGCTGCAACTCAACAAGTTTTACTTTGAAATCATCAAGATCTTTTTGAGCTCTCTTGAAGTCAGCCTCCTGCTTTGATGGATCAATAAGACTTACCACGATTTGCATCTGTTCTACAGCTCCAGCGTACTGTTTCTGTTGGAAATATGCCCAACCTAGATTGTAGTGTGCATTTGCCCAATCAGGTTTTAGTGCTACAGCCTGTTCAAACAATCTCTGTGCATCACCATAACTTCCAAAGAGATAATAGATACCTCCAAGATCAAGGCGAAGAACAGGATTTCTCGGATCTCTCATCATGGCCTGTTGATAAGTCTGAATTGTCCATGCTGGAGCATTTTCAGCCACATTAATGATTTGTCTGTAGATACTTGCAAGATTCTGCCAATTGGTAACTTTTTGAGAATTCAAGAATACACCGGCTTTCCCTTCTTGAATTGCAGCTTGAATTGCCTGAGCAATAATCTGTCTGTCGTTGTCAGTGATTTGATCAGCCTGTTTTGCTGCAATGTTATTGGCCAGCAACAAATTTGTCTGTGAAAAATTTCTACGGAAATCTTCATTGTAGAGATTATATTGAACAGCTTTGGCCTGATATTGATACAACTTGTTTAAATCATTCATCTGCACAGCATCAAGAGATTTTTTGTAATAAAATTCTGATACAAAATTATTCCAGAGATAATAACCCGTACCACCAATAGCGAGAACATACAGCGCAACCATACCTACATAAATTGGTGTTAAATTGGTTAAATCGATTTCATATTCATCTACTTTTGCATGTCTTTTTATGTCAGATGCAACCGCAGCAAGACTTAAGAAAAACATGAAATATGAAACGATAGAAACTGGAAGTAAAACAAGAGTTGCTACTGCAAGAACAAACATTACTTTTGATTCCAGATTTACTTTACCGAGCAACTTGGAGAAATGCATAATCAACAAACCAAATCCAGTTAGTCCAAGAACGCCTACCTCTGTCAAGGTGTGAAGGAGAGCAGAGCGAGAGACGGCAAATGTATTAATCTGCCATAACTCAGATGAGTTATACTCAACGGTTCGCACCTGAGGATACAAAGCACTAAAATTATCAACTCCTACTCCAAATATAGCTGTCATGGGGGACTTTAGCACCTCAATAGCGGCGTACCAAGACAAATTAAACGGTGGCAAAACAACTTGTGCGCCTTTAAACATGAGAGAATCAACAATCGTATATATAGTAAATATGACACTCAACAATACAAAAAGTGAAATAACTCCTAACACTATGACAAGATTTCTATTGTCTTTGGCACTGTGTTCATTTTTCACTCTCCATAAATAAGCACACGTTGCACCAAGGGAAAAAATCAAAAAGCTTAATAAGTTAATAGATGTACCAACAGTATTAAAAGCTGGATTTTTCAAAAAAGTCCAATATGCGGGAAGATTCAAAGCTCGCAATGGCTCAACAAGAGCGAAAAGCGAGATCAATGATACAAAAAGACTTGAGACTGCCACTAACAGAGCAGGTCGGATCTCGGATTTATAAAATTGATATGACGCGTATAGATAAAAAATACAAAGAGATGCGATCATTACAAGTCCATATTGCGGATTGAATAACGCTTGTATTTTATTTGGAGACATTAATACAACTGAAAGCATATACGCTAGGCCAATAAGAATTAACGCCTGCACACCTATATGTTGCGCCCAATGAAACTTTCTCGTAACAAGAAACTTGATAAAAGAAACGACGATTAAAACAACTGCGCCGATGATGAGAAAATAATATTTCGTATACAAAACAAACTCTCTAGTGATTGGTAGAAAAAAGAGAGGAAAGAAAAAAGTTATTGCATACACCGTATATAACAAGGTTAAGTGAAAAGGATTAGATCGAGTTTCCATAAAAAGATAATAATGATTTATAAAAAACTTGTCAATTGATGATTATTTTTTACTTTTCTAACTAGCTAAAATAAAAATACAAATATCACTTCAGAATAATCAGTGAATAGATTAGGTTAAATTAAATCGTACAGTCGTTTAATTTATAAAAAACTCTTTGCCCTGATTAATCTGTTATTCTGTCGATTCGACAAAAAGCACATTTTCGAACATAAAATCTCCCAAAGTGAAGCTTGGTTTTATATGCGTCGGATACTCGTGAAAAGCAATTAGTTAAAAACTATAATCTCTCCCGTGTAACAAGCTCAAAATTTCAGAAAAAGTATAGTGTGGATTGTTTGCTGCAGATATTTCTAAACAAAGAAAATGTGTTTTAGAGAGCATTTGACTTGCTCCCAACAGTACATGCTTTTCAAATGATTCAACATCTATTTTGAGGTAATCAATCTGTCTTATCTTATTTTTTTGAGAAAATACAACTACTGTAGTTGTTGTAGCAGTCACTAGACGAGAAGTACTATTCAACAGATGTGTTTTATCAACAACATAGCTCGCCTCAGGCATTGTCTTATCATAAAGCAAAGTAGATTTGCCTACTTTATCTGAAATAGCAAGCTGAAAAATTTTTATCTGAGGAAATGTTTTTGTATTTTCTTTTAATATGTCAAATATTTCAGTCACTGGTTCAACTGCAAATATTCGAGCTTTTGGGTGAATCTCACTCAAAGCAAGCGCAAAATAACCAAAATTTGCACCTATATCAACAATCACGTCTACTTTTTTAGGTGCAGCAAGTTTTAAGAAATGTGCCTGTCTTACCAGACAAGCCTGAAATCTATCTAGCCCGATTGCTGTGCAAAGAATTTTTTTGTTAAAAACGTTAATACTTGTCTCCCTTCTTTATACTTTTTAGCTCCAATACAAAATACAAAAGCAAAGTAATATTTTTTTAAAATAAAAATAAATCTATCTTTCAACGGAATTCTTGATAATTTTGGGGCTCTGATGAAATCTAAATCCATAGAAAACGAGAGTTTCAAATTGTTTACGACGTCGCGTATTGTCATATCAAAATATCTTTAAAAAGATAATTTTATTTATATATACATATACTAATTACTAAACCTATTTTTAAGCAGCACCCGCATTCTAGGCTTTAGTTCTTGGCCATTACCTACGGTTACACCTAAAAATAAAACGCTCTTACCTCTCAATACGTCCTCTGGCACTTCAACGTCAGCACAATCCCCGCCTAAGCGAAGTATGAAGAGTCCATTGTAATTTGGCTTTACTCCTTGCAAACCCCTGCAGTCTACTTCATGCAACACCTTACTTCCGTCTAAGGATGAGTATAGTCTAAACGTAGCGTCAAAGGGATCGATAACAACTTCTCCTGTTTGTTTTTTTAAAATTCCTGTATAAGCTATTATTTTTTCTTGCTTCAAATTTTGTGCGTTCTTTAAAAGACCGATATCATCTTTATTTTTTATATGTATATATAATAAAAATAATGAAGTAGAGATAGAAATAAGCGTCAATGATAAAAGAAAAAAATCCTTAAACTTCCAATCAGTCCACTTGTTTGAATTATCCTTATCGAAACTGTATTGTACACTTTTATCAGTCGTGATTTTTTGTAGATAATGTGAATATTGTACGTCAGTGATATATTTATTTTGTTTTAACCACTGAAACCATGATTTAGCTTTTTTGTACGACAGTAATCTTTTATGGGTATCGTGTGACGAGTGAAATTCTTCGACATATTTCTTCGACAATGATTCAACACTTTTTGAAGAAAGTTCCATGCTTTATTTTAGTTTATTTTCATTATAAAACTCAATACAAAAATAAACTATAATGATTTAAACTGATTTGGCCTTTGAGTCAATATTTATAGACAACTTAATACGTTTTTTTACATCTAATACACAAATAACTACTATAAGCAAAATTCTTATTAAGAATAAATTGCCTTTCTTAATAATAAGAAATAAATTAGGCTCCACTTTAAGAATAAAATATAAATCTTATAATTAGTTTTACATAAACTTAATTTATTTACCTATTTGCATTTTAAGGCTTTATAAAAGATATTAAATAAAATATGCCTAAAATATAGACTTGTTAATTATAGGTATATAGTAACTAAGCTGCCAACAAATACTTTTAGCAAATCTTGTGATAAATTTGTCGGGCGGATAATTAAGAAGTCTCTTAAAATATGACTCATGTGCAAAATACATACCATCAATTAAAAATACTCGTCTGGTAAATATAAGCAATCCTCTTCTTAAGTCTGTTTACTTTATGATCAATTTATAAGTAAGATACTCTCATACTTTTTAAGAGTCCTTAGTGTAAATTTATATCCTTATTTTATTTAAGCCTTTTATCAATTAAAAAACTTGGAAATATTACTTAGCATAGAGATTGATTAAGTGTTAATCTGCAATCTTACTATTGACTTACTCTATTTTTTTTGTTAGTTTATTGCTCATGGGAATCAAAGAAGTACGAACGAAAATATTACTCGCAGTTCTTCTTCTTTCCAACAATACCTTCGACTCTGTTAACTTGAGTAAAGAAAATCTTCATATTTTTGACCTCGTCGATAACAAAAAATTTAGAAAAAAACTGCTAGAACTGGCTAAAGACAATAAAATAAGCATTACAGATGAAAAGCCAACAATTGTAACAGTCAAAATGACTATTCAAGGCTATGGAGAGCTTATTCTTGACTTTCCTGTATTCCGCTTCATGCAAGAAAAATGGGACGGTAAATGGAGAATCCTGTCGTATGAGATCCCAGAATCAAAACGGGAACTCAGAGATAAACTACGAAGAAAAGTTGCGGGCTGGGGCTTGGGCCCTTGGCATAGATCATTTTGGTTAACCCCCCACCCAGTTATTAATGAATTAAAAGATGTCTTTTCAAAAAAAGAAGAAGAAGGCTATATTCAAGCATTTGAGGCAGATCATGTGTTTGGAAGACAGACAATACTGATCGAAAAAGTATGGTCTATCTCAAGACTTGAGGCAAAATATCGGGCTCTTTTTAAAAACTGGCATGAAATACTATCAAAAGATACCCCTGAAGATGTAAGAATAAAACAAATAATTAAAACATACGTAGACGTGATTAAAATTGATCCGGGCCTTCCCAGCGAATTAATCGGTGATAAATGGATAGGACTTGAAGCTCTCAAAATATTCAGAGAAATTCGAGATATTATCCTCAAAAAAAAGCAATCATAAAGCCCTTAAGCTATATATTTTCACCGCTTTTATAGCGTAATATATATCCAAATCTAGATATAGCAGGGTATTTAAAAATAGTACGGATTATACTACCTCAACAACATCACTATTAATTTATGGCAGAATCTTCGGTCCAAATTGAAAAATAAAGCGTGATCAAATTAAAATACTTTTTTGGGTTTTTCTTATTTGGCGCAAATACTCTCTTCCATTGCTGAAAATCTGACCAATGAGATATCTCAATCTTTGAGATGCTAAACCATCAACAACTATTTCAAAAAGTTAAGAGGATTGAGTAAAGCCCCTCCTGAACGAATCTCAAAATGTAAATGGGTACCAGTAGATCTTCCTGTGGACCCCATGATTCCTATTCTCTGCCCTTTTGAAACTGCTTGGCCTGGCGAGGCCTCAATCGATGAAAGATGACCATATAGACTTTGGTATCCATTGCCGTGGTCTATGATGATATGACAGCCATATCCCCAGGTCAAACAGCCGGCAAATGTCACAGTGCCTGTATCAGAAGCTAATACAGGAGGTGCTGATGCATTGGCTATATCCAGAGCCATGTGATATGAAACAGGATAGCTCGTAATGATGCCAGATGTCGGCCATATAAATGCAGAAGTCCCTTGCACACCTGCTTGAATTTTTGCGAAGTAACTAACACCAGGCTGATAGACTGGTTTTATCTCTATCGTGCCACCTGGAATGTATAACACCTGTCCCGGAGTCAGTAAAAAACTATCAGGATCAGCAAAATCGTTAAATGGAAAGTTGACAATATTCTGAGCATCTACATTGTATTTTTTTGCGATCGTGTAAATATTGTCTCCTGAAGCAACTTTGTGAACTACCCCGGTAACCGGTGGAATTTGCAGTTCATCACCCGTAGTTATAGTATCAGATTTGAGGTTATTGGCCCACTTGATGGTATCAACTGTAATCTTAAATGTATTTGCTATTTTAGCAAGTGTATCACCGGACTTTACCGTATAAATGATGACTTTATCACGGGGTTTTGCTGAAACTATTGTCGAGATTGAATTATCAAAAGGATCAAATTCTATTCCGGAACTTTGAAAATATGTTTCTTCCGTGGCGTCGCCCCCTCGAAATGGATTATTCTCTGCAATAGCTGGACCGACAATAAGCACACACACACTCAGCAAGAAGAAAAATGTATTGAGAAATGAGGTTGAATATTTACCTCTTTTTACAACAAGAATCGCTACAATAATGTCTTTAATATATTCGATGATTTGTCCTATTATAAAAAGCCTAGAAGTAGCATAGCTTTTCAGAAATAAAATGTATTTTCGTACGTCAGACATAAATACAGATATTTTTTTAATAAAAACAATAATTAGCAGAACAGAAATGTCTTTGCTTGAGAACTATCATTTTAAAAAATCTTATAACCAGGCCTTATTTCTAATGGTATAAAATTACATTGTCAGAGGGATCTATTTGCCAACCATCTCTCTACATCAAGCGCCGCAGCTACACCCATACCCGCTGCAGTTCCTGCCTGTTTATAGAGATGATCAACGCAATCGCCAGCAGCAAAAATTCCGGGAATCGAAGTTGATGAAGGATATACGTAGTCGAATTGATTTGTTTTCGAAAAATTCTTACCCGAACTTGCTATAAAACTTGCAAATGTTTGAGCTGTATATATATACCCTTTTGGATCACATTGTAAAAATGAAACAATATTTGTATCTGGTTTATGACCAATAGCAACAAATACACCATCCAAAGCTATTTCTTTGTGTCCTTTAAACGGATTTTTTAAACGAACCCCTGTCACCTTTGCTTCACCCATAATTTCCACGATCTCATTTTGCAAAATGAGCGTGATTTTAGGATTGGTTGTCACACGTTCCTGCATGATGCGCGAGGCTTTGAACGAATCTCTTCTGTGAATAAGATATACCATCTTGGCAAAGCGGGTCAACGTCTGCGCCTCTTCCATCGCGGTATCTCCTCCGCCAACTACGGCCACAATCTTATTTTTGAAAAAAAATCCATCGCATGTAGCGCATGCTGACACCCCTCTACCCTTTAAGCGCGTCTCAGACTCCAGTCCTAGCCAGAGAGCTTTTGCTCCAGTCGCGACAATCACAGATTCTGTCTGATATTCTTTACCTGCGCTTTCTACAACAGTAAAAGGTGCATTTGTTTTTTTGAGAGGCTGAACATTTTCATCGATGATTTGTGTACCAAAAAAAAGTGCCTGTTTTCGGAGCGTTTCAACAAGCTCTGGTCCCAAAATAGACTCTCTTCCAGGAAAATTTTCCACCTCTGAGGTAAGCATCAATTGTCCTCCCGGGGGTGAACCTGCAAAAAGTAGGGGTTTCAAGCCAGCTCGGGCCGCATATAAAGCTGCACTGAGTCCTGCTGGACCTCCACCAATAATGATGAGTTTATGTTTTGACATAAATCTAAAATGAATGTAAAAGGTAAAAGCTTCTTCATTCTTGCGTGGCACTTTTACTTTTTACTTGATCTATTTCTTAAAATTAAGCACTTTAATGCTAAAATCTGCTACAAATCAATAACTTGCTGCAGTATCTTTTCAAATTGTTGGGATTTTTCAGAAGGAATAGCCTCACGAGCGTACTTTAACAAAATTTCTTTTGTACATCCGTCAATGGCTTTTTTGACTGATGCAATTTGTTGAAGAATCTCGCTATAGTCACGCTGCTCTTTGACCATTTTCTGAATACCTTTCATCTGGCCCAAAATCCGACTAACTCGTTTATCAAGTGAATCCATACCTATATGGTACCTTATCCTTTGTGTAGTGACTCGAGAAATTCTTTATTATTTTTTGTTTTTGGCAATTTGTCGATGAGAGCCATGATTCCCTCCTCTACTGTTCTTAGAGCCATCATTCTTCTGAGAGTAGTAACTCGCTTAAATGTTTCTTTATCAAAAATAAGTTCTTCATGTCTTGTTCCTGATTTGGAAATATTGACTGCAGGATATACGCGCATCTCAGCAATTTTTCGCTCAAGATGAATTTCCATATTGCCGGTACCTTTAAGCTCCTCATAAATAAGATCATCCATACGGGACTCTGTGCCAACAAGTGCAGTACCAATGATCGTAAGACTTCCCCCTTCTTCACAGTTTCTTGCGGCGCCTAAAAATTTCTTAGCGGGAAAAAGTGCCTGTGGATCAAATCCTCCGGACAATGTACGACCTGAATTGGTGATCGAAAGGTTAAAAGCTCGTGCAAGTCTCGTGATAGAATCAAGCAAAATTACCACATCTTTACCCATTTCGACCAATCGTTTTGCTCTTTCCAATGCAAGAGTCGCAACTTTGGTCTGCTGTCTGGGTGTTTCGTCAAAATGAGAAGATGCCACCTCGCCTTTAATAAATCGTTTGATTTCGGTCACTTCTTCCGGACGCTCACCAATAAGAACTGCAATCATGTATGCTTCGGGATGATTTTTTGCGATAGCCTCAGCAATATCTTTCAAAAAAGTGGTTTTTCCAGCTTTTGGTTGTGAAACGACAAGCGCGCGTTGACCAAAACCAATTGGTGAGAAAATATCTATGATACGGGTAGTCAATATATCTGCATCCGTCTCCATCTTTATTTGTCTATTAGGATGAAGCGAAGTAAGCTCATCAAAATTTTTTCTTGTACGGCTTTGCTCTTCTGTCATCTCGGCACCGTTTATTTTTTTGATGAGTAAAAGACTATGAAAACGCTCTCCATCTTTTGGAGCTCGGGCAAGACCTTCTACTTCATCTCCTTTGCGCAACCAGAAACGTCGAATTTGAGAGGTAGAAACATAAATATCTTTATTTGGATCTATTGCATAGCCTTGACGCAAAAATCCGTATCCACCAATAGTAATTTCCAGAATTCCTTTGGCCGGATAACTATTTTCAAGGTCTCTTTGTAAATCTTTTTGATATTTCTTCCCTGATTGTGAATCTTCGGGAGGAGATGTGGTCTTCGCTCCTGTCTGCGCTGCGGCAAAAGTAGGCTCAAAGACTTCAATCGGCTTTGATTCGTAGGTTTCTAACATAGAGGAAACATCGAGAGATCCAGCTTCCTGCTGAAGATCATTCTTCGGAGATACCATAAAAGATATGAAAAATAGTAATTAATTGGGGTAATAACGTTGGAAAAAATACGCCTGAAGGAAAGATTAGCGATATAGTGATCTTATTATACCCTTGTTTTGATTAATTTCAAGAGGTATAAAAAACCTCCGCATGAAATGTTTTTGAATCTTTTTTTCAAGAAAATACGGGTTGGTGCGTCTGATTTGATCTATATTCAGAACTACACTTTATAGTCCCAATTGCTTGGGAGTTACCCTCAAAATGATTGTTCAAAAAAGATTTCAGTTCGCTATTTCATTTGGAGGATACTTTATCATACCCTCCTTTTGTCTGTGTGTCAAATGAAAATGCACTCCTATGATATACTTTTTCATATGAAGAGGATCAAATTGCTCTTTTTGCCAGGCCTACTTATCTTAGCTTGCACGTTTGTTGCGGGTGTAAAATATGGTAAAATCGTCTCGGTTGCAACGCCCGCAAAAGAAACAATAGTTTATGTAACAACTACTCCTACCCCAGAAAAACCAATCGTTATGTATGAATATTTACATGAAGGTTGTGGAGTGAGTTTTTTACTTCCTTCTTCTTTGAAAGACAAAAAAGAGTCAACTCAAAGCGCTCAAATAGGTAATTACAAAGAAAATAACATCGAGATTTCATGCGACAAAGATCAAAATATACTCTCTTCGGATGGAAAAACTCAAGTTATGGAATTTGCTAATAAAAAAGTATCTGTTCGTCGGACAATAAATGGTTTAAATGTATTTTCAATACAACACCCCCAAAATAAAAAAACGATTGTATTTCGTATCTCTGATAACGTGTTAGAACTTATCACCAAGACACTTACATTTATTGAGTAATAAAATCTAACAGCTAACACCTAAGACCTACAACCTTATTTAATCTATGAATATTGCTTTTTTTGGCTCACCAGAACTGGCTGTCATCACTCTAAACGATCTTGTTAATCAAAATGCACATCTGATCAAACTCGTGGTAACACAACCAGATAAACCAGCTGGCAAACATTTGACATCTACTCCTACAGCGGCCAAAACATACGCTATTAAACATAGTATTTCTTTTTTTGATCTTGACTTAAACAAAAATGAAAATATCGACATCCTTCTGCAGCAAATCAAAGAAATGCGTCTAGAACTTGGTATTCTGTTTGCATACAGTAAGCTTATTCCGCAAAAACTACTAGACTCTTTTCCCAAAGGGTTTTGGAATATACATCCTTCTCTTTTGCCAAAATATCGAGGCGCTTCACCAACTATTGCGCCGATTCTTGCCGGAGATCATGAGACAGGCGTCACTATCATGCAGATGGTTGCCAAACTTGATGCTGGCGATATACTTGCCCAAACCAAAATCCCCCTCAACTCTTTAGTAAAACGCACAGATATAGAACCCATTCTTGCTCATGAAGCATCAAACCTACTCGAGCAACTACTTACTAATCACGAAAATATTAAACAAGTTGGCCAGGATGAATCATCGGCGACCTACACGCCGAAAATAACAAGACAGGATGGATATATACCTGCTCTCTTTCTCAACGATGCACTTAATGGTCAAAAAATAAAGGCAGAATATATGCCACACGTCATAAAGAGATATTTTAACACTCATCACGACATTCTGACTCATTCTGGGTACACAGCCACTATCGTAGATCGCATGTTTCGCGCCTTTGATCCTTGGCCAGGCATCTGGACAGAAATCATACATGAGGGTCGAAAATTACGATTAAAAATCGTAGATTGCTCTATCAATGATGATAAAAAATTGACTATAAAACGTGTTCAACTGGAAGGTAAGAAAGCCGTAGATTTTTCTACCTTTTTAAAGGCTTATAAAATATAAATACAAAAATACTATTTAGCTTTCTAAAGCCTTTTATACATTGTATTTCTTATAGTAAATAAGAAAAAAATAAGTTATAGTAAATTTTCTCTTTACCTAAATTGAGAAACATTTTAAAAAACAATTTTACGATACCTTCTATATTGTTTTTTCTGACAGGCTATTTCAAAAAAAAGCTCACTCTGCTTTTTCTTCACAATTTATAAAGCATCATAGAAGTTCAAATCTTTGATTTTTAGTATTGGCAGTGCCTATTTTTATTTGCCAAACCACTTATTTTTAGCCTCAAATGCAAAAAATAACATCAAGCCTATCCAGCAGCAAAATATACATTTTGTCTTATTAAGAAGCCTAATATTTCATTTTTATATATTTAAGTTATCTTACGTCTAAAACTAAAATGAAGAAAGATGATTGCCCCGAAACTTTGGCATTCGCATACTCTATTTTAGGAAACTTCACATGTTACAAAATTGATGAACACGGTTTTAAATTAAAGATCTGCATACAAAAAAATCGTAAGACTATTTGAGTGACCAAGATTATATTCTGAATATTTAATTCACAAATAGTCACCTTATTATGCACCAAGGGAATCCATATACCCTACCCCCCTATCCTAGCTGCACTCAGGTTTTTTTGAAATAGTTTTAATAAAAGTTATACACAAATTATCCACATACATAACACACATATAGACAATCTTTTAAGCGCTAATTTTGCATATATACTCTCGAATAAAAAACTAACTCGAGAAGAAAGCCAAGATCAAATCTTCATCTTTTGATCATTTTGCCTGAGTTGTGCACTTCGTTAGTAAATGACGATACTGATCCTCATCTTAGCTTTGCCACTATTGCCATATTCGCCCTGAACATGATTTTACTGACAAAAATAGGTATATAGCGCAAGGGCTTTTTACTCAGGAAAAATGATAGTGTTGAAATCCATCATCTTTTTGAAGGCGCTAAAGCAGAAACTCGAGCAACTTGTATTATCAAAGGTACACATCTATCGCAATTTTGAAATATACTCACTTCATCTTGTTTGTTTGTCAGACTAACTCTATTTTTATTATTTAAAGGCTTTAAGACAATCTAAATATCGCTTAAACACAATAACTTATATTTAAGTGATGCTTCTTACCTCAAATATCAATATAAAGAATATGTATTTAGCACTGCGAGCAGTATTGCACTCCCTCAACATCTCATAGACCATATATCTTGTGGGAAAAAACAATTTTTTCTGCCCATCAACCATCAACACATTTGATATTGGCTTTTTGAAAAGATGAAGTCATTCTTCACTACTCTAGCAGATTAAATCATTTAGTGATAAAGTGAGGCTAAATAACGGATAAATAAACTGACTTATCTCTACTATTTAGTAGCGGTCACACCTTTCTCAGGCAAACGATCGGAGACAATTTTACCCTAACTATTTTATATATTTTTACTATATGTCAATATATTAAGCACTATTGAAATCTTTTATATAATAAAATAGGTTATATTAAAATAATGTCATAAATTTTGACATATTAATATTTATCTTTTTACAACAATCAAAATAAAAGAATAAAAAAGTGAACAATATAAATTGTATAAGATGCAATATATCATTTAAAAAATGATATTTAAAAATGTGTAAAGATGCATAAACTTATTATGTTATGTTTTCTTACTTGAGATTTTACCGTATTACTATACAATGAGCTATGCAAATTGAAATTAAAAGAATAGACAAAACATTACCACTACCTCAGTATCATACCAAAGGTGCGGTTGCTTTTGACCTATACTCGAGAATAGATATCACGATTCCTCGATGGCAGCCAACTATCATTCCGACCAATTTTATCATTAAAGTTCCTGAGGGATACTTTCTCATGCTTGCAAGCAGAAGCTCTACTCCACTCAAAAAATCACTGATTGTGGCAAATTCAATCGGCGTCATCGATCAGGATTATCATGGTGATCAAGATGAAATTGGTCTTCAAATGTTAAATTTCTCAGATAGTGATGTTGTTGTACAAAAAGGTGAAAGGATTGGTCAAGCTCTTTTAGTAAAAATAACAAAAGTAAGCGAATTTACAGAACAAGAAACCATGAAAAAAGAGTCAAGAGGTGGTTTTGGTTCTACTGGAAGATAATTGCTTTAAATTTATGCAGAGCCTCAAACTATCTAAAGGAGAACAATCTTATCTCGACTTGCTGAAAGATATTCTTGTATCCGGTGGGGAAAAAGATGATCGTACTGGTACCGGCACGCACAGTGTTTTTGGACGACAAATCCGCTTTGATCTAAAAGAGGGTTTTCCTCTCCTCACCACGAAAAAAATATTTTTGCGTGGAATCATTCATGAACTACTCTGGTTTTTAAAAGGAGAGTCCAACATCAAATATCTTGTTGACAACAATGTCCATATTTGGGATGACTGGCCTTATCGATTTTATAAAAATAATACGAACGCGCATAATGAACGTACGCTTAATCAAGAAGAGTTTGTGGAAAAAATTAAAACAGATGTGAACTTTGCAAAAAAATGGGGAAACCTCGGGCCAGTTTATGGCGTTCAATGGCGCCATTGGAAAAAACCGGATGGAAGTGAAATTGATCAAATTGAAACATTGATAAAGCAAATAAAGCAAAATCCTACTTCTCGCCGTTTAATCGTGAGCGCATGGAATGTAGCTGACATAGAAGAAATGGCGAAAGCTGGACTGCCACCTTGTCATTCACTTTTTCAAATATACATACATGATGGCAAACTATCCTGCCAATTGTATCAACGCAGCGCAGATATGTTTTTAGGTGTGCCGTTTAATATTGCGTCATACGGGCTTCTCACGATGATGATCGCTCAAGTGACTGGATACGAACCAGGCGAATTTGTCCATACATTTGGAGATGCTCATATCTATAAAAATCATATTGAGCAAGTCAATCTCCAGCTCTCCCGTGAGCCTAAAAACCTACCAAAAATGAAAATAAATCCTGACGTAAAAAATATATTTGAATTTACCATTGATGACTTTGAATTGACTGAGTATGATCCCTGGCCAGCAATCAAAGCCCCAGTAGCTGTCTAGCATATGATTATTTACGTGAGTCATAGCACTTTATTCGATTACATAAATGAATTGTACGGGCCTCTTTTGTCCTCTTTAAATAATCCTAGATATGAATTAATATTCCCCCATCAAATAAAAAACTACGGACTTACGTCCATAGTTTTTTAAAACAGGGCAAGTTTCAC
>CAZNUT010000016.1:20875-25585 GCA_964576365.1 uncultured Gammaproteobacteria bacterium | reverse complement strand
CCTTCCACCTGACGTGCACCATTTACTACGCCTGCAAGTGCGTTGGCTGTAGCCATACCCAGATCGTTATGACAATGAACAGAAATAATAGCTTTGTCAATATTTTTAACATGATCAACGAGATATTTTATTTTTGCCCCATATTCGTCCGGCAGACAATAACCTGTGGTATCGGGAATATTTACAACAGTCGCTCCTGCCGCAATAACAGCCTCTATCATTTTTGCAAGAAATACGAGATCTGCCCGCCCGGCATCCTCTGCATAAAACTCCACATCTTCCACGAATTTTTTTGCATACTTGACCGCTTCCACTCCCCTTTCTAAGATTTCTTCACGAGTTGAATTAAATTTAAACTTGATATGCGTATCGGAAGCACCAATACCGGTATGAATACGTCCACGCTTCGCAAATTTCAAAGACTCCGCGGCTGCGTCTATATCTTTTTTGACAGCACGGGTGAGTGCGCAGATCACAGGCTCTTTTACTGCTTTTGAAATCTCCACAACGGACTGAAAATCACCAGGTGATGAAATGGGGAAACCGGCCTCGATGACATCGATTCCCAATTTTTCTAGCATACATGCGATCTCAATCTTCTCAATTGTATTGAGTTGACAGCCAGGTGCCTGCTCTCCATCTCGCAGTGTGGTATCAAAAAGATAAACTTTGTTTTTCATATAACTTGCTTATACGTAATATATAACATGCAGCATGTAACAATTTTGCACAAAACAAAACACATCGTGTGTATTGCGGCAGGTGGCACGAGTAGGGGGTTCCCGACAGCGCGCATCACACGCAGTGTGAGAGCACTGACGGGAGGAAAACGAGTGACAGAATCTGCCGCTAAAAAAGTCGTTGATAAACTCATAAAAAAATAAAAATTTACTTTTCAAACACCACGATTCTTCCAGAACGGATAAACTCCTTGATGCCAAATGGACGCATGAGCGCATACAAATCATCAATATGTTTTTCATTTCCAGTTATTTCAACCACCAATGAATCTGCTGATACTTTCACTATTCTTCCTTTTGCCATCTGCGCCATATGCTCGATCTCTTTACGCTGATCAAGTGTTTTTGCGCTGACACGAATAAGCGCGACCTCACTCACGATTAACTCGTCATCTTTGCTTTCGATGACTTTTGTCACCTCGATGATGCGATACAACTGCTTGGCAATCTTCTCAACAAGAAAAACATCCGCATCAACCACAATAGTGAAACGCGAAAGTCCCTCTTCCTGCATATGAGAAACAGTGAGACTTTCAATATTCACTTTCCTGCGCAAAAAGAGATCGGCAATTCGGTAAAGCACTCCTGGTTTATTTTCCGCAAAAACAGTTATTGTGTATAACATAGGTTGTAGCTGTTAGGTGTTAGGTTTTAGCCTTTTTTGTAAGGACCCAATGCATGAGTGAATCATTTTTGCAATTTCATTGGACTCTCATTCAGTAAAAAATAACTTGACTCCTTCACATAATGTAATTTATAAGCGATTTCAGTTTGAGTTTCTAACTCTGCGATAGAACCAAGCGCTATATACAAAAATTGACAAAACTCTTTACGACTTGATCTATTTCTACCTTCAGCAATATTGGACGGAACTGAAACTACAGACCTTCTCATTTGACTCTTTAAACCAAACTCTTCGCTATTTGGAAAAGTATTTGTTGTCTGATATATCAATAGCACAAGTTCAATAGCTTTCTGCCATACAGTTAAATCTTTGTAACTAGTGATTTTCATTTATCTAACAGCTAACACCTAAAACCTAACAGCTATTCTAGTCGAACTTCATCCACCGATGCGCCACTTGGCACCATCGGAAAAACGTTATCTTCATTCTCAACTATTATCTCAAGTAAATACGGACCTTTTGCAGCAAGCATCCGCTCATAAGCTCCCGCCAGATCTTCACGCTTCTCTACCTTTTCTCCTGGAATACGAAATCCCTTTGCTACCTGTACAAAGTCAGGATTCACCATGTTGGTCATCGAATATCTTTTTTCAAAAAAAAGCTGCTGCCACTGGCGCACCATCCCCAAAAACGTATTATTTAAAATCACCATCTTGACTGGCAGATTTTCCTGGTACAAAGTGGCCATTTCCTGAATATTCATCTGAAAACCACCATCACCGCTGATACTGACCACTTCCCGCTCCGGAGCAGCAAACTTCACTCCCATTGCGGCTGGCAATGAAAATCCCATGGTTCCCATACCCCCCGAGGATATATAACTATTTTTTTTGTTGTACTGATAATATCTTGCTGCGATCATCTGGTGCTGTCCGACATCTGCGACGATGACTGCCTCACCGTTTGTCAGATCTGACAAAGTCCTGACAGCCTCAGCCATCTTTATTTTTCCTTGTTCAGGATGAATCTCATGCCTGATCACTTTTTCAAATTCAATCTTGTCACATGCGCGAAATTCCTCAATCCATGCTTCGTGACTCTTTTTTTCTATCTGTTTTTCAAGCGCTTCAAGCGCTAGTCGGGCATCTGCAACGATCGGAATATCAACAGAAACATTTTTGTTTACTTCAGCAGGATCAATATCGATATGAATGATCTTGGCATTTTTGAGATAGCCGTCGAGTTTGCCGGTGACGCGATCATCAAATCGCATACCAACCGCCAAAATGACATCTGCTTTGTTTGAAAGAATATTGGGCCCATAATTGCCGTGCATTCCCAAAAATCCAACATTCAACGGATGTTTCGCAGGCAATATCGAAAGGCCATGCAGGGTGAATGCAGCAGGAAAGCCTCCTTTTTCCACGAGTTTACGAAGTGCATCCTCTGCTTTTGCAATAAAAACTCCATGACCAACAAGAAGAAGTGGACGCTCTGCTTTATTTAATAATTCGGCTGCCAATTCTACTTGCTTTGTATGAGGCTGATAATTGGGGCGATAGCTCGGTGTCTCAATTTTTTCTGGATAAGCAAACTCCATCATCCCAAACTGTGCATCTTTGGTGATATCAATGAGTACTGGCCCCGGCCGGCCGCTTCGGGCGATATGAAAGGCTTTTGCAATGATTTTCGGAATCTCGCGGGCATCAGACACCTGATAGCTCCATTTAGTGATGGGAGCCGTGATACCGATGACATCTGCCTCCTGAAACGCATCCGAACCAATGACGGACGAAGCTACCTGACCGGTGATACACACGATCGGTACCGAGTCCATCATCGCGTCTGCGATACCAGTGACCAGATTCGTAGCTCCCGGGCCTGATGTAGCGATACATACGCCCGGCTCGCCGGTGATGCGCGCGTATCCTTCTGCCGCATGGGCAGCTGCCTGTTCATGACGCACGAGAACATGCTTGATTTTGTCTTTGTAATCAAACAGTGCATCGTACGCTGGCATGATAGCCCCTCCGGGATACCCGAATATGACTGTTACTCCTGCTTGTACCAGCGATTCCATGATCGCCTGCGCGCCTGTCATTTGCATAGTTATTTGTCTGATGGATCTATTACTCCTTCAAATCTTCTCCCTTGAAAAGTCGCAAACCTACGATTTTTATCAACTGGGTATAAATTCGTGTAAAACACAGATTCATATCTGCCAGATTTGCCTGAATCCACCGATTGATACACGCTACCACCCCATTCATCTGCTACTAATTCATAACCAAAATCACCATCTCTTATAGGTAAATATATCTTTTTCACCAGGTCGTAAAGCATAACCAGTAGGTTGACCCTTCATATCTACTTCTATTATTGAACCCATATTTAAAATAAATAAAATAATAATTAATCTACTTCATAAACTTTATAACTTTACGAACTTTATAAACTTTATAAACTTACTTTCGTACACCATTTCTCATACTTCTTTTCTTCTCCTCGCACGACCCGGAAAAACATATCCTGAATCTTGCCGGCAATCCTCCCACGTTTTCCGTCTCCCACTATACGCTTGTCTATACTTTTGATCCACGATACCTGTGCACCGGTACCACAGAAAAATGCTTCATCTGCCACATATAGCTCACTGCGGTCAATCGATCGCTCCTCGACAGCGATACCCATATCCTGAGCAAGAGTGATAACGGTACGTCTTGTGATACCTTCCAGAATATTGTCGCTTTTAGGTGAGGTGATGAGTGCACCGTCTCGCACCATAAAAAAGTTCATGGCCGATCCCTCTGCCACATGTCCATCCTCTGAAAGAAAAATAGCTTCCTCGTATCCATTCTGATTTGCTTCCTTTTTGGCAAGAGCAGAATTGATGTATGAGCCTGTGATCTTCGCGCGTGAAGGTATGGCATTATCAGACACTCTTCTCCAAGATGAGACAGCCACATCGATTCCCTTATCTGTGGGTAAATAATCACCAAGCGGAATCATATAGAGCGCAAAATCAAAGGTATTATCCCGCTCAAGATTGGGTGACAGATTGGTACTACCCGCATACGCAAACGGACGGAAATACGTATCTGTTTTTGGCTTATTTTTTTTGATTAGTTTTATTGTCAAATCAACGAGCTCTTTATGTGTGTAAGGTAATGTGACGCCAATAATTTTCAAAGAGTTGAGGAAACGGGTATAATGATCGCTCAGACGGAAGACTGCAAGCTCACCGCTTTTGTCTATGTAGTATCCGCGAACACCACCAAATATCCCCGTGCCATATTGCAAAGCATTTGTCATGATAGATACCTTCGCATCTTCAATCGGTACGAT